>CANIBQ010000003.1 GCA_947465645.1 Acidobacteriota bacterium
ACCCTCCGGCGCCCCTCCTTCAGCACCGAACTTCCCGTGGTACAGCGTCACGGATCCGTCTGGATTCGGCAGCGCGAACGGATGCTCGGCGGATCCGATCAGCACCGGCGCGCCGGTGCCGAGACGCACGCCTGGTTCCATGGTCCACGTCAGCATGTCACTCGAGACGGCGCTCTTGACCAGGTGATTCCCCGGGGGATCGCCGGGCCGTGGCAGGTCGCTGAAGTACATCCGATACCGTCCGTCAGCCAGCCTCGCCACGGTCGCTCCACTCGTGGCGCGGGCGGTCGTGCTGCCGAAGCCCGCCGCCTCGGCGGTGATGCGAAAGCCGGGTTCGATCGCGAACGTCAGCCCATCGGCGCTCGTCGCCGACTTGATGCCGCCACCGCTGGTGAAAAACAGTCGCACGCGACCGTCGGGAAGCCCCACCACGCGCGGCATCCCGGAGCCATCGGGAAGACGTGCGCCGGGCTCGGCTGCAAACGCCAGTGCCTCGGCGGTGATCGAGACGGCGCTGACGATGCCGCGGCCCTGCGCGAAGGTGTACAACCGTACGCGCCCGTCAGCCAGCCGGATCCCGGAGGTGTCGGCGAGGACTTCGCCGGCGGCGACGCCGAAGTCGGTCGGGCCCAGCACTGGTCCATAGACAGTGCAGACGCCCGTCGCCGGCGAGGGAGCGGGCATCCCCGACGGAGGCTGTCCCAGGGGAGGCTGTCCTTGGGGAGGCTGTCCCGGGCTCGGCATCGGCGGCTCCTGCGCCGCAGCAGGCACGGGAAGGCACAGTAACGCCACGAGGGCCGCGACGGGAAAGGGATTCATGTCGTTCCTATTATCGGCCGCAGCCCAGAATCCTTCGATTGATCGGCGCACGCCCGCCGTTGCGTAAGGCACGGTCGCCTCACGGCATGGAATATCGGCTAGGATGTCGGCGTTCGTCACTGAGAGTCAAGAAGGAGCACCGCATGGCGAAGATGAAGCCTCGCGCAGGGATCGTCGCGGCGTTGGTGTGTCTGGTCGGCGGGTTGTGGGCGGGAAGCCCGGGCGACGTGGTGTCGCCGGAGGCCACGCTGGCCGCGTCGTTCACAGGCGACGCCGAGTTCGTCTCATTCCAGCCGTTCGAAGGTCAGTCGTCCGGAGATGAGATGTGCCCGCTGCCGGACGCAACCGGGCGCACGATGCCGTATTCGAGCTATCTCCGGGCCCAGGCGCAGGGCGCCGCTGGCGGACAGGGCGCGGGCGCTTCGGCGCAGCTCGATCGGGCGCCGCTCCGCTACATCAAGGACCCGTATCCCAACTGGAGCTCGATCGCGATCAACCCCGAGAACGACATGGTCGTCGTGACCGACGAGAACAATCACCGCATCTTCGAGTATCGACGGCTGGATAACACGCCGGCCAACGTCGAGGCGACCGAGCCGCGGCGGACCATTGGCGGCGACCAGACCAACACCGAGATGTTGTGCGGCGCGTATATCGACCCGAAGACGCTCGACGTCTACGTCACCAACAACGACACCGTGAACTGGCTGCCGGTGTTCAGCCGCGAAGCGCGCGGCAACGTGGCGCCCGATCGAAAGCTCGCCACTCCGCATCGCACGTGGGGCATTGCCGCCGACGAGATCCGGCAGGAGCTCTACGTCACGCTGCAGAATCCGAGCGCCGTGGTGGTGTACCGCAAGGCGGCGGTGGGCGACGAGGCGCCGCTGCGCTTCCTCGAGGGCGATGCCACGGAGCTCGCCGACGCGCGCGGGATTGCGGTGGACACCGTGAACAACGTGTTCGCCATCAGCAACCATGGCCACCGCCAGTTCTACGGCGGCGCGGCGGTCTCGTCGTTCAAGGGGACCTGGCAGGAATGGATTGCCCGGAATGGCTTCCCGCTGCAGACGGGGCTCCGTTCGCTGCCGCGAGCGACGCGACCTGAGCTCGGCGCGCGCTTCGAGGAGCCCTCGATCAACATCTACGCCCTCGGCGCGAGCGGCAACACCGCGCCGCTTCGACGGATCAAGGGCCCCCGCACGCAGTTGAACTGGCCGGCGCACATCGCCATCCACGAGCAGCGCGGCGAAATCTTCGTGGCCAACGACGCCGGTGACGCGATCCTGGTGTTCCGTCTGTCGGACAACGGCGACGTCGCCCCGACCCGAGTGATCAAGGGGCCGCGCAGCGGCGTCTTCGCGCCGACGGGCGTCGCCCTCGACCGCATCAACAACGAGCTCTGGGTTGCCAACATGGGCAACTACGGCATCACGGTGTACCCGGTCGGCGCAGGCGGCGACGCGGCGCCGATCCGGAGGATCCGCGGTGGTCCGGAGGGACGAACCGCCCTGATGATCGGCAATCCGGGGGCGGTCGGCTACGACAGCAAGCGCCAGCAGATCCTCGTGCCCAATTGAGTGGCCCACCCGCAGATTGCGGCATTTGCCAGGTTGGCAGATGGAGGATCACCCCCGGCGCGGCGAATCTTCGGTCAGGCGTCGTTACTGAGCCGCACCATCCACGATGTCCGCTACAACGAGGTTGACGACGAGATCGTCGTCCCGAGCCCGTTCGCCGACGCGATCCTCACGTTCCGCGGCGGCGCCGACGGCCAGGAAGCGCCGATCCGCATCATCCAGGGAGGGAAGGCGCAGGTGGACGGGAGCCGTCTCGCCATCGATGCCGTCCACAAGGAGATCTTCGCGTTCGGCCGGGGCGGCATTCAGGTATTTCCGCTGGGCGGCAATGGGGACGTCGAGCCGATTCGCGTCATCGCCGGTTCGAACACGATGGGGCCAGGCGGATCGATTGCCGTCGATCCGATCAATAACGTGATCGCGACACTCGGACGCGGCGATTCGATCCTGTTCTTCAATCGCACCGACAACGGCAACGTGAAGCCGCGTAACGTCGTCCAGGGGCCGAACACGCAGATCGACCGCATCAACCAGATTCAGATCCATCCTGAATCGAAGCACCTGATCGTGGCGATGCCCGGTCAGCAGGGTATGGTGGAGCCGCCGCGGGTGTTCGTCGGCGTCTGGAACCTCGACGACAACGGTGACGTGCCGCCGAAGTACCGGATCTTCGGCAATACGACGACCATGAAGAAGCCGTTCGGCATCGCGTTGAACCCGCTGCACAAGGAGATCTACGTCTCCGACATGCGACTGAACGGCGTGGTGACGTTCTCCATGCCGGAGCTGTTCGCGCCGAGCGGAACTCGCTGAGCGTTCGCCTCGCTCACATCCACGCCTTCGACGTCTCCTGCCACCCGGCTACCGCGTGAAGCGCAACACTCCTCGCTCCGACGACAACACCAGCGTGGTGGATGACATCGTGACGGTGCTCTGGCCACCGAGCGCCCTGGTGTAGGCGTTCTCGAACGCCATGGTGGGGCACGCTGCCCGCGTGCATGCCAGCGCCGGACCGGCAGTCAGAGTTTCTCCTGAGAGCGCGAACCCGCCGTTGCATATGTTGCAGTCCGCCCGAGTCGAGAGGCGGTCGTCGGCGAATGTCAGCGTGTAGCTGGCGCCGGAAGGCGTGGTCTGCTCCGCTTCACCCGCGGGCCGAATCGACGCCAGGTTCCACGTGCCGGCGAGTTGACCGGTCGAAGGAACCAGGGAACCGGTCCCTGACGAGGGCGCGGTCGGCGGAGACGCCGCGCACCCGATCGCGAGCGAGGCGACGACGAGACCAATCAGAGCGTGAGAGCCGTTCATGAACCTCTTTGAGATTCACGCCTACCGCTTCAGCGTGGTCGGCGCGCATATCGCCTGTTCGAGTCCTCCGAAGACACCGAACCACCCCCGCCGGGTCACGTTCTGCCGGGGTGCCTTGCGCCAGGTCTTCACGTCGGAGACCCACGGTTTGGCGTACATCTCCGGGTCGTGCAGCGTGAGCGTCAGCTCGAGGGTGTTGGGGTCGGCCAGCCTGTAGCGCTCTTCCACGCGCGCGTCGGCGCTCTTCGGAAAGCCAAAGGAATCGACCCAGGTTCGGTCGTCGATCCCCACCGTGGTGACCACGAGCGTGTTCCCTTCCCACGCGCCCAGCGCGTGCCCATACCAGGCGGGACCGATTTCCTCGAGGGCATCCTTCGTCGGCACCGGGCGCCCGTCGAGCCAGATTTCCCGCGCGCGACGTTCCTCTTGCCAGAGCTGCAGTATCCGGTTGGGAAGCATGATCACTTCATGGTTCCCGTACTGCGTATCGAGCAGGAGCCTCGGAATCCCTTTCGGATTGCAGGTCAGGGCGAGGTCGTTCGACGAGGCGTTCCCCGCCGCCTTGGCCAGCGGGTGGCGACTGCGGACAGGCAACGCCGTCCTCAGCCTGGCCTCGCCGGCGGCTGTCAGCGGTGGCATGCTCGGCGCCGGGCCAAAGCCTTCATCGCCGCCGACCCGGTCGTAGATGCCAGAAAGATCGCGGGGGTTATATTTGTTGCCGTTGACGTCGACAGCGCCTGCAGGGGCCTGCGCCGCACTGGCGGCGGCACTGGTTAGCGCCGACCCCGCCACGAACAGACCGAGCGCGACCGCCGCGGCAAGCATCACAAGAGGCCTCGGCGCGAAAGGACTTCGCATTGTTGTCTCCAGTTGACTACGGTGCCGGCTTCTCGATTTGATAGGCGGGCCCGACGGTAGCCTTGAACGCGTTTTCGTTGATCGGCGCACAGATGGCTTCCGTGGCTCCCGAAAACAAACCGAACCAGCCCGCGTGCGTCAGCAACGCGCGGGGCGTGCGGCGCCACTGCTTCAGTTCCCCGACCCAGGGACTCGCATAGTATTTGGGATCGTAAAGCGTGAATTGCACGGCCAGCACGTCGGGACCCACCCGCAGGTACCGTTCCTCTATCCGCGCTTCGGCACTGAGCGGATACCCGAAATCATCGTCGATCCAGTTACGCTCATCCATCCCTACTGTCTGGACGACCAGCGTATCCCGTTCCCACGTCCCGACGGAGTAGCCGTAGTAGTTCTGCCCCAGCACCGCGAGATCTTCACGCGTCGGCAGCGCTCGCCCATCCATCCATATCTCGCGCAAGGTCGCGTCCCACTGCGAGAGCTGCAGGAGCCGGCCATCGAGATGAATGTTCTCGATCAGCTCCTGATCGAACCAGAGCCGCGGAAATCCTTGGGGGTCACAGGCGAACTGCGGGTCGTTGCTCACATTGACATCGGCGACCTGGTCGGGAGATACGCGTTCCGCGAGCTTCGCCCTTCCCTCCGTGGTCATCGGCGGGATCGTCCTGCCGAACGCTTCAAACCCCGTTGGAGTGAAGGGGATGAAAACCCCGGACAGGTTCCTGACGTCGTAGTCCAGGGCCGCTGTTTCCACCAGTTCGCCCGACCGTAGCGTGACGAATCCCCCCTCTGACGCCGGCTGGCCAGCGAGCTCAACCCGCCGCTGCGCCTCGGCGATTGTGACCGGCGACGCGATACCGATCGCCAGGACCGCGATCCACAGCACTGACTTCACCGCCAGCCGTGGCCTTGCCGCACGCATGTGCATTTGCCTTCTCCCCTATGTCCACGTGCAGCGACGTGGGATATCGCCCGGGACTAGTTGTCCGAGAAAGGATCGTTGCCGGACCTGACGAGCTCTTTGCCGCTGGCAAGGTCGGAGATTTTACGCATCAGCGCGCTCGGTGTGCCGTTGCGCGCCGGGATGGCCGAGACGCGGACCTGCTGGCCGACTTTCGCGGTCGTTCGAGAATAGCCCTGCTGAGACAGGTTGGTCGTACCGTTGCCCTCGATCGCCCAGGTCACGACCTTGCCATCCCCGCCCTTCACGTCGACCATCCAAAACACGTGAGGATTGCGCCATTCGACTTTCGACACCGTGCCCTCAACGGTGACCTCCTTCGTCACATCGTAGGCGGCCCCACGGCCATGGTGCGCGAGCAACGGTGCGGCGGCCATCGATACGATCGCGACCACGAGCAACTTCTTCATAGACCCTCCAACGGAAGAGACCCTTTTATTACAGCCCACGCTGTGGCGCCTGAATAGTCGACGCCTGGGCGGACACGGCCTTCCATTGATCGACGGCCGCGATTGTAGCCGATCGATATCTTGTGAAGGTCCAGCATTTCGGCTAGCATCGGCCCCCGACCGCGGCGTCGAGCGCCTCGATCGCCTTGAACGACGCGATCTGGACAATCTTCGCAACTATCGATAGCGTCTGAGGAAACCGGCCCTGCGGAGGTATCGATGACGCGTACCCTTCTCGCGCTCCTCATTGTTGGATTCGCCCTCATAAATGCCACCCCGCCGATCCTTGCCCACCACTCGGAAGCGGCGGAGTACGACTCGAACAAGCCGGTGAAGGTGACCGGCGTACTCACGAAAATCGAATGGCAGAATCCGCATGTCTGGTATTACGTGGACGTGAAGGACGAGAGCGGCAAGATCGTCACCTGGGGATTCTCCGCCGGCCCTCCGGGATCGTTGATGCGTCGAGGCATCACCAAGGACGCGCTGAAGCTCGGCGCCGTGGTCAATGTCGAGGGCAACCGCGCCCGCGATGGTTCGAACAACGCCAACGGCCGCCGTGTGACCTACGCCGATGGCACGAACGTGTTTACGGCGCCGGAAGGTGGACGATGAGCCGCCGGTGGATGTCGTCGGCTGTTCTTGCGGCCGCGCTCGTTGTCGGAGCGGCAGGCGCGTCGCACGCTCAGGATGTTCCCCGGATGGCGGACGGGAAGCCTGACTTCTCGGGCATCTACACCGCGCCCTCGACGGTCAATGCGACCGGGCCCCGCGGCAACCTGATTTTCAACGCCGACAAGATGGCGCCGGTGAAGCCCGGCGCCGAAAGCCTCCTGTATCAACCGCGCACCGGCGATGCACGCAAGGATGAACCTCGCGCGGTCTGCCTGCCGGCGGGCTTTCCGTCGGGAATGCTCTACATCCTGCCGATCCAGATCGTTCAGAATCCGAAGTACATCGTCATCACCCCGGAGCTTCAGCGCGCATCCCGGATCATCCCGCTCGACGGCCGCCCGCACCGCACCGGACTCGAGCCTACCTACTACGGTGATTCGGTCGGGAAGTGGGAGGGAGACACGCTGGTGATCGACACCGTCAACTTCAAGCGGTGGATCCTGGATGACTATCACTACACCGATCCGACCAAGAGCCGCTGGCACAGCGACGCCCTTCACACCATCGAACATCTGAGGCGCGACGGAAGCACGCTTCACTACCGCATCACCATCGACGACCCCAAAATCTTTACGCGGCCGTTCTCGCAGGACTTCGAATTGACGCTTCGTCCCGACTGGGAGGCGACCGGCCTTCTGGAGTACGTGTGCGAGGAGAACAATCGATGCGCGGGGGGCAACTGCCGCGCATCGGATGCTCAGTAGCAGTCGCGCCGGAGTCTAATACCGCACTCCGGTCGGGGTATTGGGATCGCTCCCGGCAGGGTCGCCAACGGCGTCCAGATACTCAATCACTTCCGACGGGATGCAGAGCTTTTCGTCGAGTTGCTGCGTCGGCACCCATCGATACGTCGATTTGCCCAGCAGGAACGGCTTGGCATAGAGCGTCGGATCGTCAACCGTGACGGTGAGGCGCAGCTCGTTGTGCGACACCCGGGTGTAGCGCTCCTGCACGCGGGCATTTATGGTGTGCGGGTACCCGGCGCCGCTGAGCCAGGTGTTTTCGCTGAGCCCGGTCGTGTCGACCACCAGCGTGTTGTCGCCTTCCCATCGGCCTACCGAATAACCGTTGTAGCGGGGATCGGGAGAATTCTTCTCGTCGGTGCCCACGTTCTTCGGAAGTTGACGTCCGTCCATCCAGATTTCGCGCCAGACCGCCTGGAACTGTGTCAACACCACGATCCGGTCAGGCATCGTGGCGAAGGAGATGCCTCGTATCTGGGCCACCGCGCTGTGCGGGAATCCAAGCGGATCGCAATACCTCACGGTCGGGTCGTTCGTGCCGGCGGGACTGAACTTGGCGAGAGGTTTGTTCAGCTCGAACAGCTCCCGTCCCATCGGCGTCATCACAGGCGTCTCTGATCCTTCGCTGTCCGGCACGCCTGCTCCCGAGCGGGGCCCTGCCCATGACCCGCTCAGATCGCGCCTGGGAGCGGGGCCGCCAGGACCCACCGCCCGGTCGGCCGCGTTGTATTTCCAGGTGGGAACCGGGCGCGTCTCCTGTTGCGGCTGCGGCGCCTGGGCCATGGCGGCTGACGAGCACACCAGCATGGCCACCAGGCCGGCAACGGCCGCCTTGAACGAATTCCGCATTGTCATGGTGCTCCTCTGGAGTGCTGACATTACCTGACGGCGTCGTCTGCCCGCTCTCCGCTGTCTCCGCCGGTCTGAGTGTCCCTGATCACGGTACCGTTGGCTAACTCGATCTTGTTGATCCGCCCGACGGACTTGCCTGTCTTGGATTGGAAGATATGCACCGTCAACACGTCGCCAGGCTTGAACGTGGTTCTGGTCCAACCCATCAGACTGATGGCTGACAGGCTGCCGGTTTCCGCTGTCCACTGCGTGACCTTGCCGCTGTCGTCTTTCACCTCGAAGAACAGCAGCGCATGCGGATTGATCCAGCGGTATCTCGTCACGGTGGCGTTCTTCAGCACGACCGCCCTGTCCATGTTGTACGCGGCCGCACCATGATGAGCGAGCAGAGGGGTGTGGGCGGCTGAAAGGCCAGACAGTAACGCGAAGAATGCGAGCGTCTTCATTTTCACTTGGTGACTCCTCGACGGACCCGGTGACCAGGACGACCACGGATCGTAGAGGTTTTCCGGGATCGGTGAAAGGCCTATTTTTACTCGTGGTTGTGGCACACTACGCGCGTCCGGGAGGTCTGTTCGTGGTGTCATTGAAACGGGGCGTAGCGGCGGTGGTTCTGGCTGTCGCACTTGCCGGGTCTGCCTTCGGCCAGCAGCAGGGCGGAATGGTCGTTCAGAATCCGCTCGACGAGATCCGCGGCGCGCTCGCCCGCACCCTCGAGACCGCGGGAGTACCCTTTGCCGACGCGCAGGTGCGGGCGATCTCGCTCGCCATGGACGAACAGCGGCGCGCCACCGAGGAGCTCTTCGGACAGGTCCTCGACTTCCGCGGCGGTCCCCCGCAGGGGGCTCAGCGCGATCAGGCGCTTGCGGCGATTGAGTGGATGACCGCGCAATTCCTCGCCAGCCTCGACGCGGTGTTGACCCCTGCGCAAACCGAGGCATGGACGCGCGCGCGCCAGGCAGGCGCCGTGCCGCTGATCGCACGACTCGGCGCGGCGGCGGGCGTCACCACTCAGCCGAGCGGCGGCAGGGGAGGCGGGCCAGGCGGGGGCGGCAGCAGTCAGCAGATCGCACAGGTCCGCATCAACAACAACCCCTTTACCGCCGAGACCCGGGCGGGCGGCCGGGGTCGTGGCAATCAGGGGAGTGGAGCCGCCACTGCCGAAGTGATTACCCGCGGCGGCGTTGGTGATTACCACGGCAACGCGAACTTCACGTATCAGAACGACGATCTGAACGCGCGCAACGCGTTTGCCGCCAACAAACCCCCGTACACCCGGCGGAACATCGAGGGAGGTTTCAACGGCCCGGTGCTGTCGAACCGCCTGACGGTCGGCGTGACCGCCAACCAGAACCAGGAAGCCGTCGTCGACACCATCGCCGCACTGATGCCCGGGGGGATCGTCTCGGAAGGGATCTCGCGTCCGGCCTTGTCGCGCCGGCTAGGGGGCACCGGTGAGCTCCAGGCGGCGGAGCGGCTGAACCTGCACCTGTCGACCAACTACACCCTGACTCGCCGCGACAACGAGGACGTCGGCGGGATCAGGCTGCGCGAACGCGCCAGGCACTCCGAGTCGAGCATCAGTACCTCCACCGTGCGCGGCATCTCGCCGCTGTCGTCAACGTCGCTCCTCGACGTCACGGTCGGCTACGAGCGCAACAGAACAGAGAACCTGCGGTTCACGCCGGGGACGGCGATCGACGTCGAGGACGCATTCGAAGGCGGCGGCGCCACCGATCAAAACGAAACCACCAGCGGCACGGCGAGTCTTCAGAGCCTGTTCATCCGTACGGAGGGCCGTCTGACGAGCAAGGCCGGCGTCGACCTGAGCCACCGGCGGAGCCGCTCGCTGACCGAGAACGGGTTCAACGGCCTGTTCGAATTCGCCGGCCTCGAAGACTTCGTCGCCGGGCGACCGACCACTTACACCGTGTCGATCGGCAACCCTCTGCTGCGGTTGAACCACGTCGAGGCTGCCGCCTTCGCGCAGAACGACGTCCGCGTGTCGCGCCGCCTGACGCTGATGTTCGGCCTGCGCTACGAAGCGCAGAACAACCTGCACGACTGGAACAATTTCGACCCGCGCTTCGGCTACGCCTTCGCCCTCAACGACTCGACCGTGCTGCGCGGGGGCATCGGGCTGTTCCACGAGCGCGTGACCGCCGTTATCGTCGAACGCCTCCGTCGCCTCGACGGCATACGGCAGCAGGAAATAGTCGTGACCAGTCCGTCGTATCCCAACCCGTTTCTGGCAGGCACAGTCTTGCCATCGTCAGTCCGTGTGGCGTCGCCGCACCTCGAAGCGTTGTCGAACCTGAGCTGGCAGGCCGCGGTCGAGCGGACGCTGCCAGGCAATGCGCAGGTCACGGTGTCCTACGAACACAACCTTGGCCGCGACGAGTACAGGACGTTGAACCTGAACGCGCCGCGGCCGGGCGAGAGTGTGCGCCCCGACCCGGCGCGGGGCAATATTCTCGAGCTCCAGTCGTCCGGGAGGTCGACCGGCAAGATCCTGCGGTTCACCGCGCGGCAGCGTCTGCGGGCATTCACCATCTCCGGCAATTACATCCTTGCCAGCGAGCTGGAGGACGGGGACGCGCAGACGACCTTCAATCCGCCGTCGAACAGCTACGATCTCTCGGCTGACTGGGGACGAGGGGACGACCGGGAGCGCCAGCTCACCGCGAGCGTGAACGCGCAGCTCCCGCTGGGCATCTTCCTCACGCTCGGCGTCCAGGAACTGAGCGGCGTGCCTTACACGGTCACGACCGGCCGGGACGACAATCACGACACCGTCTCCAACGACCGTCCGCCAGGCCTGCCCCGTCACAGCGAGACCGGTCCAGGCCTTCGCAGCACGAACATCAACCTCTCGAAGGTGTTTTTCTTGCGGCGTGATGCAGGCGCGGGTCCGCGGACGGGCGGTGCCGGCGCACAGGTCAACGTCTTCGCGAACGTCTTCAACGCGTTCAACCAGACCAATTTCGACCGGATCAGCGGCGTCCTGACCTCGCGCCGGTTCGGCCGTCCCATCAGCGCAGCAGACCCTCGAGAGATCGAGATCGGGATGCGCTTCCAGTTCTAGCAACGCCTCAACCACGGCGGCGTTACGGTGTCCGGTGAAGACGGCGGTTATGCTACCTTACGCTCCCTGACGCCCTGAACAAGGAGCACTGCGATGTCTTCATCAGCTTTCGCGAAACTCATTCTTATCGCACCGGTCGTCGCGTCGATCGCACTGCTGGGCGTCCAGGTCCAGACCCAGGAACAGCAACCCATCAACAGCGGCGCCAACCCGTACCGCACGATCCGCCCGTGGGGGATGGGACCGGAGGGACGGCCGTGGGGCGGCTCCAATGGCGTCGACATCGACCGCGACGGCAAGTCCGTGTGGTCGGTCGACCGGTGCGTGGCAGGCTCCACTCCGGGCTGCGTCGGTTCGAAAGCGAACCCGGTCAACAAGTTTGATGAGTCAGGGAAGCTGCTCACGAGCTTTGGCGCGGGGATGTTCGCGTGGCCGCATGGCCTCCACGTCGACCGCGACGGCAACGTGTGGGTGGCCGATGCACGCGCGACGACACCGGCGGAGCTCGCGAAATTTCCTAGCGAAAAGCCCAGGGGGAGCGTGGTGGTCAAGTTCAGCCCCGAGGGCAAGGTGCTGATGACGCTGGGCACACCCGGCGTCGCGGGCAACCCGCCCAATGCGTTGACCGACCCGAACGACGTCGTCACCACTGCCAATGGCGACATCTACGTGGCGGAGAGTCACACGAACGTCGAGAGCCCGACCCTCATTGGACGCATCTCGGTATTCGACAAGACCGGAAAGTTCCTTCGGTCGATCGGCAAGGCGGGGACGGGGCCGGGAGAGTTCCGGACGCCGCACGCGGTCGAGTTCGATTCGCAGGGCCGGCTGATCGTGGCCGACCGCCACAACCACCGCATCCAGATCCTGACGAAGGAAGGAAAGTTCATCCGCGAATACAGGGAGTTCGGGCGCGTGAGCGGGCTGGCCATCGACAAGGACGACAACATCTACACGGCCGACTCCGAGTCGGACGCCGAAAGGCACCCGGGCTGGCTCAAGGGCATCCGCATCGGAAATCTCAAAGACGGCAAGGTGACGCTGTTCATTCCGGCGCATATGTCGAACACGCCCGCCGGCGCCATGGGCGAAGGCATCGCCATCGACGCCGCCGGAAACCTGTTTACAGCGGAAGCCAACCTCAGGGGCTTGAGCAAGTACGTCAAGAACTAGCACCGATGGCGGATGACGCGGCGAACAAAACTGGACCCTACCGGCGTGTGCCCCCGGGTGTGCATCCGCCCGCCGACCCTGCGTACCGCAGCACCGTGCTGCGGCATCCGCAAGAGCCGCTGGTCGTCATTCCGCAGACGCTGTCGGAGCTCACGGGACCGGTGTTCCCGTACGGGCGGATCGGCGAGCTCGATCACGATCTCACCACGCAGCATTCAGGTGCGCCGCTCGGCGAGCGGATGATTCTCGAAGGTCGCGTCCTCGACGACGACGGCCGTCCCGTGCCCGAGACGCTCGTCGAGATCTGGCAGGCGAACGCCTGCGGTCGATACGCCCACACGGTCGATCAGCACGACGCGCCGCTGGATCCGAACTTCTCGGGAGCGGGGCGAACCGTCACCGACCGCGAGGGGCGCTACCGGTTCGTGACGATCGTGCCGGGTCATTACCCCTGGGGAAATCACTACAACGCGTGGCGTCCGAACCACATTCACTTCTCGCTGTTCGGCCCGAGCTTCCTGACGAGGCTCGTCACGCAGATGTACTTCCCCGGCGATCCATTGCAGCCGATCGATCCCATCTTCAACTCGATTCCCGACCCCGACGCGCGGCAGCGGCTGATCTGCGCCTTCGACATCGGGCTGACGGTGCCCGACTGGGCGCTCGGATTCCGGTGGGACATCGTCTTGCGCGGCCGCCACGCGACGCCGATGGAGAAATAGGTGGGGGTGAGCCCGTTTCAGACCGTCGGTCCCTACTTCGACATCTTCCTGCGGAAGCGCGTGCCGCTGGTGATGGTGACGCCGGAGACGCGCGGCCAGCGGATCTCGATCGACGGCGTCCTGTATGACGGCGCCGGCGCGCCGATACCCGATGGCCTCGTGGAGATATGGCAGGCGGATGCGGACGGCCGGTACGCGCATCCGGAGGATCCGCGAGGCGCCTCCGCCGATCCCTCGTTCTATGGCTACGGCTGGCGTCATACCGGCGCGGCCGGCGACTTCCATTTCGACACGATCAAGCCGGGGCGGATTGCCGTCCCCAGTCCCGCCTCCGGCGGCGGCGAGCAGGCGCCGCACATCCTGGTCAGCGTGATGGGACGGGGGATCCTGACGCGGTTCATCACCCGGCTCTACTTCGACGACGAAGCGGCCAATGCGGGGGACGCCATCCTGCAGTTGGTGCCGGAGGCGCGGCGGCAGACGCTGGTCGCGCGCACGACCTCGCCAGGGCAGTACCGGTTCGACATTCGCCTGCAGGGCGCGGACGAGACCGTATTCCTCGATGCCTGATCCCGCAGCGGATCTTCTCGCCGCACTCTTCGGCGACGCTGAGGTTGACGCCCGATTCTCGGACCAGGCGCGATTGCAGGCCATGCTCGACGTCGAGGCGGCGCTCGCCGACGCCGAAGCGCACCTCGGCATCATTCCCCCCGCCGCGGCAATCGCGATTCGCGCGGCGGCACGTGCCGACCGGCTCGACGCCGGCGCCCTGGCGTCGGAGGCAGCCGAGGCCGGCAATCTCGCGATCCCGCTCGTCAGGCAACTGACACGCATCGTCTCTGCCGCGGATCCGGCGGCCGCGCGTCACGTGCACTGGGGCGCGACGAGCCAGGACATCATCGACACGGGACTCGTCCTGCAGGTGCGCGCCGCCGTGCCGGTGATCCTGCGTCACCTCGAACGGGCCGAGGCGGCGGCGGCCAGGCACGCACGGGAACATATCGACACCGTGATGGCCGGACGAACGTGGCTGCAGCATGCGACGCCCGTCACCTTCGGACTGAAGGCCGCCGGCTGGCTCGACGCGATGGATCGCCAGCGCGTCGTGCTCGGCGGAGCGCTTGAGCAGGCGCGCGTCCTGCAGTTCGGGGGCGCCGCCGGGACGCTCGCGGCGCTTGGCGATCGAGGCGGGGAGGTGGCCGAGCGGCTGGCCGCCATCCTCGAGCTGCGTGTGCCTGATCTGCCCTGGCATGCCCATCGCGACCGAATCGCGACGCTCGCCTGTGCGCTCGGCGTCACCTGCGGCGTGCTCGGCAAGATCGCGCGCGACCTCGGCTTGCTTGCGCAAACTGAGGTCGCCGAAGCGGCCGACGATCTCGCCGGCGGATCGTCGGCGATGCCGCAGAAGCAGAATCCGGTGAGGGCGTCGGTCGCCCTCGCGGCGGCCGGACGCGCGCCGGGGCTGGTCGCCTCGATCCTGGCGGCGATGCCGCAGGAGCACGAACGCGGACTGGGGGGCTGGCAGGTGGAGTGGACCGCGCTGCCGGAGCTGATTCGCGTGACCGCGGGCGCGTCGCGCGCCGTCGCCGACGCGCTCGAGACCCTCAGGATCGACCCGCTCCGCATGCGAGCCAACCTGGATTCCACCCGTGGCCTCGTCCTCGCGGAAGCCGTCGCCGTGTCGCTCAGCACGCACATGGCCCGCAGCGAGGCGCAGGCGCTGGTGACCGAGGCGAGCCGGCGTGCGCGGACGGACGGGAGCGCGCTGGCCGAGGTGCTCGCCGCGGATCCCGCGGTGACACGCTGGATGACGCGCGGTGAGATCGACCGGCGACTCGCGCCCGAGTCATACCTGGGAGAGGCACGCACGTTCGTCGAGCGCGTTCTCGCACGCGTCTCGGGGCAGATGGCGGGAAGGTCTGATGACCGGTAGCGTCGGCCGCGACTCCGGCCGGTTGCATTACCGGGTTGACGGCCCGGACGAGGCGCCGCCCGTGCTCCTCATCAACTCGCTCGGCACCACGCTCGATCTCTGGTCTTCGCAGGTGGACGCCTGGTCGCGGCGCTTTCGCGTGATCCGCTACGACACGCGCGGCCACGGCCAGTCCGGAGTCCCGGCAGGCGAGTACAGCCTTCACGACCTCGGCCATGATGCGATCAGGATTCTCAACGCGGTGGGAGCGGAGTCGGCCCACGTCTGCGGGATCTCGCTCGGCGGCCTGACGGCGATGTGGCTTGGCGTGCATCACCCGGAGCGGGTCCGCGCGCTCGTCCTCGCCAACACGGCCGCGCGCGTGGGCACGGCGCAACGCTGGGTGGACCGGATCGCCAAGGTTCGCAGCGAGGGGATGGTTGCCGTGGCGAACATGGCGATGACGGCATGGTTCTCGCCGGCATTTCGAGAACGCGAGCCGGCGGTCGTGGCCCGATTTCACCAGATCGTCGCCGCGACCAGCGCCGATGGGTACATCGGGTGCTGCGCCGCCCTGCGCGATGCCGATCTTCGACACGAGATCGCACGTATCCGCGCGACATCGCTCGTCGTCGCTGGAGACCAGGACACGTCGACCACCGTGGCCGACGCCGAGGCGATCGCCTCGGCGATCCGCGGGTCAACGATGTTGACGCTGAACGCGGCTCACCTCACCAACGTCGAGTGCGCCGAGCGCTTCTCGCGTCATGGCGCGGCGGCCTTTCAGGACGCACGTCCGCTGAAACAGGACCCGCCGCGAGCCGAGGGAGAGACCATGCGGCGGCGCATCCTGGGCGACGCGCACGTGGATCGCGCGCAGAAGAACGCGACGCCGCTCAACGCGGAGTTCCAGGACCTGATTACGCGTTACGTGTGGGGCGAGATCTGGACGCGGCCCGGCCTCGACGAGCGGACGCGCCGCGTGCTCGTCATCGGCACGATGGTGGCGCTGGGCCGGTGGGAGGAGTTCGCGCTGCACGTGCGCGCGGCGGTCGTCGAGGGCGGGTTCACGGCCGACGACGTGAAGGAAGTCATCCTGCAGCAGGCGGTCTACTGCGGCGTGCCCGCGGCGAACCACGCACTCGGCGTTGCCGCACGAGTGCTCGACGAACTCTAGCTTCGCTTGCGACCGGAGCGGCCGGAGTTCACGGCTCGACACGGAGAAGCGGAGTCCGCCTCTGGTCGATTGGGGTGAAGCCGTGATCGGGCCGTCTCCGTTCCTCCGTGGCTCCGTGTGATCCCGTGCCCTCCGTCCCCTCCGAGGACCTTACGGTTTCGCGCCCACCGGCCCAAACGCGGGCGGCGGAACCCGGTGTTTCGTCGCCGCCTCATAGGCGGACGCCGCCTTCAGCAGCGCCGGCTCGTCGCCCGGTCCCGCGAAGAAGGTGATCGCGATCGGCATCGCGTGAGGCAGCTCGGACTGCGGCGTCCCCTCCGGCAGGACCGAGATGTAGTTGGTCCTGTCCGGGCTGAGCGCGAACCGCGGCTCGTGGATGACCCGGTTGTAGCCGGCCGGCACGACCACGCGTGGAATCCCCAGGAGCGGGGTGATCCCGTCGAGGCTCGTCGCGCCGACATTGGGGCCGAGAATCTTCGGCGTCGGCAGCGTGTTCTCCGGATGCACGAACATGTCGATGCCGTTCTCCCGCATCACCTTGAGGAGGACGGTTCGCCCGACCTGGCTGATCGCCAGCCGCCCCGCCTTGCCCGCCGAGACGTTCGTATTGGTGTCCCGCCAGTTCTCCGAGTCCGCCCGCGTGAAGTCGTCTCTGAATCTCGCGTGCGCGACCCACTGGGCCCAGCTGGTCACCGTGCGGTCGCCCCTGGCCGCCAGGTAGCGATCCATCTCGAACCTGAAATCGAGCGCGTTGGGCAATCCGGCGATCTGGCCGATGGCATCGATCCGGATCCCGCTCGAGAGCGGCGCCTCCCCCCGGCTCAACTTCAACAGGTAGTCGTAGGAGTCCACCTGGTGGCCCGGTACGGCGAACACCAGCTCGCCCGAGGGCGTGCGTCGCGAGAAGATCTCCGGCATGAAGCGCGGCAGCGCCTCCGAGAAGGCCTCGGTGAACGTGAACCCGAGATTTGGAATGTCCGGATCGTCCGGGTGTCCTGGCGTGATCGTCTCCACCAGTTCTGCCCCGAGCGTGTCGCGTAGCACTTTCTTGATTTCCTGGTCGATCTGCCGACTGATCGCCACGTGATTGGCGGTGGGCGTGACCATATGCTCCCGCAGGATCGCGATCCGCATCCCCTGAAGCGGCTTGCCGCCGCCGGCCGTCACATCGCGGACGAGATGCTGCGCGTAGGGCTCGGCGCTGATCAGCCCTTCCGGCAACGCCGTGAACGGGTCTCTCGCGTCGTAGTACCCGGCGGTGGCATCCTTGATGGCGTCGAACACGCGGGCGCCATCGTCGAGCGTGCGCGCCATGATCCCGGCACGGTCGGTCAGCGACTGGTTGCCGATGCCGCCGCTGTCAGGCAGGAGTCCCTTCGTGGGGAGGATGAGTGTGACGTTGTTCCTGGACGAGGGCCCCTGGCACGACGCCACTGTCTGCTCGCAGACGGCCACTGTCACCAGGTTGGCGGAGACCGCGACACCGGTGCCGGAGCTCGAGCCGCGCGGCACCCGTTCGGTGTCGTAGGGATTGCAGGCCTGGCCCGACCAACTGCTGACCGCCTGTCCGGCATTGACGTAGTTCGTCCTGGCTTTCGCGGGTCCGCCGGTGCCCGGGTCATTGGGGCCGGCGTTGAACTCGTGCGAGGTCGTCTTCGCGTAGATGATGGCGCCCTTCGCCCTGAGTCGCGCGGCGATCGTGGAGTCGAAGGGCGGCGCGTCCATGGCAAAGGCGACGTCACTCCCCGAAGTCGAGCGCATGTCCTTCGTGTCGTACGGATCCTTGAACGCCACGGTGACGCAGTACATCGGCATCGCCGCGAGGTCTGGATTCCGGCCGTACTGCGCGTCGAGCTCCGAGGCGCGCTCGAGCGCGTCCGGCTGCTGACGGAAGGCCTCGCACTCCGGCGGCGCGCCGGCGGGAAGCGGCCCCGTGGAGGGATGTGCGTCGAAGGCGCCTTTGCATGCCACCGAGCGCTCGCCCCGGATGTTCAAGGTTTCGAGCGCGTTGACCTGGCCCGCGTTCGGGATCCCGACGCGCATGCCCGTCTGCTGCATCACCGCGGGATCGGAGACGGTGGACTCCATCCTGCCGAGGTCGAGCGGCAGCCCGGCGTACAGGTTGAGATCCGGGAACACCGTCGAGACCGCCACCGTCTGCGTCGGAAACGTCAGCGGCGCTCCAGCGCGGACGGCACCCGTCGCCGCCGCGATCGGCGCGCCATCGGCAGTCACGAGGCTCGTGCAGACGCCGTTGTACGCCTTCGCTCGATTGACGTAGGCCTCGACGATCGCGCGGCACGAGGTCTGGCCTGTCGTGATCGCCGTGTGTATCCCGGCAATCGTGGCCTCCTCGACATGAAATGGCGCCGGAGGCACCTCGCGTGCGCAGCCGGAGGCGACAACCGCACACAGGATCGGGACGAAAAGGACGGAGGCGGGCACGGATGATTTATGGATGGACATCGAAGGCAGAGTATAGCCGCAGCGAGTGCCGCTTGAAGATCGCCGTCGCGCTGCCGATTACGAAGGTGCCATGGCGCGGTGTCCCCGTTCGGCCGTTCTCCTGCTGATGCTTCTCGGCGGCTTCTCCAGTGCCGCCGGCGCCAACGATCCGGCCGCGCGCGAAGAGGCGGAGTACCGGTTGCTGGCCCTCGGGTACTCAGCCCACGAGACCGAGGACATTCTCAGCGGGCGCATCACGCAGAAAGCGCTCGACACGGCGGCCCGGATGATTGCCGTGGGCGGCGACCGCGAAGGGGCCGCCAACTATCTCGACAGCCAGTACACGCTCGCGACCAACGCCAGGAACGCACTCAATGCGCCGCCGGCGCCAGCGATGCCCATGCCCTTCGCGTCGTTCACCGCATTCGATGCCGTGATCGACCGGTACGCGAGCCTTCACCGGGTCGATGCCGCGATCGTGCGCGCCATCATCGGCGCCGAGTCGGGCTTCAACCCCGCTGCGCGATCGGGCGCGGGGGCGATTGGGCTGATGCAGTTGATGCCTGCGACCGCGCGGGCGCTGGGGGTCAATCCGCTCGTGCCCGAACAGAACATCGAAGGCGGGGTGCGTTACTTCGCCGAACAGCTCAAGACGTTTGGTGGCGTCGAGCTCGCGCTGGTGGCGTACAACGCCGGCCCGGGATTCGCCCAGCGCTATGCCAGCGGCAAGACCGCCCTGTACGGCGAGACCCGCGCGTACGTGAGAAAGGTGTTGGCGCGCCTGACACCCTGATGCGCGCCCGCGGCAACATTCCTGCTTTGCGCGGCATGGGGTCGCTGGGCTGCCCGCCGTAGCGTCAGCGAAGGTGGGTTCGAATCCAGTCGCCCCGACCATTTTTCCGATCTGTAGGTCACCGATAGGTCACAAGCCGCCGACGACGATCTGCGGCGTGGCGAGATGGTTTCCCAGATGATCGCCACGCTGACGCCGAAGTACTCGTGGACGAGCAGGTTTCGAAGGTCGCGCATGTCCTGCCACGGCACATCAGAGAGTCGTGCGGCCGTGTCGGCGTCAATGTGACGGGCGGCCTCGCCGATGACCTCGAAATTCCGCACGACGGCATCGACCGCCATCCGATCGACAGCGAAAGACTCGAGCGAATGCGAGGCGGTGTAGTCGAAGATTCGGTCGATGGCTTCCGCGATGTCCTGCAGGCGCAGGTTGGGGTCTCTAGGCGGCACGCACAGCCTCGCGCAGAATCTGCTCCCGAAGCTGAGGCTTCAGCGCATCGCGCGTGACCAGATCGACGGAGCGACCGAGCAAGGACTCCAGACGCCGACGGAGGCGCGCGAACTCGAAGAGCGTCACTGGCGCAGCGAAGTCCACGAGGAGGTCGATGTCGCTGCCCGCCTTCAGTTCCTCGCGGGCCGCGGAACCGAACAGCCACAGTTCCCTGACGGCGTGTGCCCTCAACTCAGGAGTCGCCCGGTCAATACGCGCCAAGACGTCTTCTCTGGCAGTCATCGACACCTCACGTCAATCTTAGCCGTCGCCGCGCCATAGCCCAAATCGGTTCTTGATCGTGATCCGCGCGGCCTTCGCTCCGCGGAGCGATCGGCCCGGCTGCCGCTTGGGCGACGGATCCTGCTCAGCGCCTTGGGTCTCGACGTATAGTCCTGGACGCGCGAGGACGAGCCGAACGTTCGCGGTCAGATCGAGAAAGTTCAGGCTCTCTGCCCGTAGACAACGCCCAGCGCTATGCCAGCGGCAGGACCGCCCTGGACGGCGAGACCCGCGCGTACGTGAGAAAGGTTCTGGCCGCAATCAAATAACGCCCGGTACCCCATCCTTGACTTGGCCGGCAGCGGTCACTACCTTTACCGGCGGAGGTGTGGGATGTCCGGGCGTTTGTTCCTTGCCGGGTTGGCTGTGTGGGTCGTCATCGCTGCGACAACCGCTCAGATGCAGATGGCCGCCGACCGTCGCGCCCCGAGCGCAGTCGAGGGGCCTGTCACCTTCACCAAAGATATCGCGCCGATCCTGCAGCGGAGCTGCCAGCAGTGCCACCGGCCCGACTCGATCGCTCCGATGTCGCTGCTGACCTACCAGCAGGCACGCCCGTACGCGCGCGCGATGAAGCAGCGGACGCTGCTGGCGCGATCGGAAAACGGACG
Organism: Acidobacteriota bacterium; assembly: GCA_947465645.1. The sequence continues at coordinate 20,929 of CANIBQ010000003.1, forward strand.
CGGCGCGATGCCGCCGTGGTTCATCGAGAAGAACATCGGCGTTCAGCATTTCAAAGACGACATCTCCCTCAGCGACGAGGAGATCGCGCTCTTCGGCACGTGGGCCGACAGCGGAGCGCCCGAGGGCAACCACGCCGACATGCCGCCGCCGCTCGCATTTGCGAACGCCGCGGAGTGGAATCTCGGCAAGCCGGACGTGATCATCACGTCTCCGTCGGTGCTGGTGAAGGGCATCGCGCCAGACTGGTGGGGCAACCCCTGGGAGTCACAGCCGATCGGCCTGACCGAAGATCGATACATCGCATCAGTCGAGTACAAGGAGATCGTTGACTCACGGGCGCCCATCAGCGGGCCGACCGGGGGCCTCTACGTGATCCATCACGCAACGGCCGGCATCGGCGCTCCGATTGGCGCTGTCGAGAACGGCGCGGGCGGAGGCGACGGAGAGGAAGGCGGTGGCAGCGGCCTTCCCATCCACGAGGTCGGCCGCAACGGCGACCTGTTCCCCGACGATGCCGGGAGACTGGTCAAGGCGGGTGCAACGATCGTCTGGGGCAACGTGCACATGCACCCGAGCGGCGTGAAGGGTGACGACCGAAACGTGCACATCGAAGTCGGCTTGAGGCTGCATCCGAAGGGATACAAGCCCAAGTACGAATCGAAAGCGGCGGGGTTCGGCCGCTCCGAAATCGAGATCAGGCCGAACGAAGCGAACCAGAAGATCGAGTCGTACTGGGTCGCGCCTCAGCCCGTCAGGCTGGTCAACTTCGAGCCCCACCTGCACGCAGCGGGAGTCAGGATGTGTCTCGAGGCGATCTACCAGCGATCCATCGAGACGCTCAACTGCGCCGGCTACGACCACAACTGGGTCAAGAATTATTCGTACGACGACAACGCGGCGCCGCTCCTGCCGAAGGGCACCATCCTCAAAGCCACCGCCTGGTTCGACAGCACGGCGAGGAACCCCAACATCGTCGACCCGAGGAACGGGACGGGCTGGGGCCGCCGTACGGTCGTCAACATGCTGATGGCGTTCGAGCAGATGGTGTTTCTGACCGAGGAGCAGTACCAGGGTCTGCTGGCGAAGCGGCGCGAGCATCTCGATCGCACCCGGGGCTGGGACACGCTGGTGGGTTGCCCCGGCTGCTGGGATCGTTCCAAATGAAGATCAGGGTATTGCTCGTTGCCGCGCTGGCGGCGGCGCTCTGCGCGCCCGAAGCCGAATCACAGAACACCAACGTGGGCGGGCAGGATGATGGCCTCACCTATACGCGGGGCCAGAGCGTCGTGCCGCTGTTTTCAGGCTGGGAGCAGAACCCGGACGGATCGTTCGATCTGCACTTCTCGTATCTGAACCGGAACTGGCAGGAGCACCTGGACATTCCGGTCGGCCCTGACAACAACGTCGAGCCGTCCGGGCCCGATGCCGGCCAGCCCACGCATTTCCTCCCCCGGAACAATCGCTGGCAGTTCGCGGTGCGCGTCCCTGCGGACTTCGGCTCGAAGGAGCTGGTGTGGACGGTGACGTCGCACGGGAAGACCTATCGGGCCTACGGCACCTTGAAGCCCGGGTATGTCATCGACGACTACACCGTGCAGCACGAGTTCGGATCCGATTCGACCCACGGCCGGACAGCGCCGGCGTTGCGCGTTGACGGGGGCGCGCGTCGAACCGCCAAGGCTGGCCAGCCGGTGCCTCTCGTTGCGGTTGCGACCGATGAGAACGCGCCGCCGCCGAAGGCTCGCGAGGTGGCAGGCTCGCGCGCGTCCGACAATGACGCGGCGGTCAATCTCGGCCAGGTGGGTCCAGGCAGCGTCGGCGGCGATTCGGTGCGCGGCAACGCCAGCGGTTTGCGATTCGCGTGGTACGTGTACCGCGGTCGGGCCGCCGCCGTCACATTCGATCCCCCGATGCCGTTCAAGGTGTGGGAAGACCAGCGTGGAGGCTCTCCGTGGGCGCCCGGATGGAAGCCGCCATCCATCCCGCCGGGAAACAAGTGGACGTATAACGTGACCTTCCGCGCCCCCGGCACGTATGTGCTGCGGGCGCAGGCGCATAATGGCTCGAAGCTCACGTTCGAAGACGTGACCTTCGACATCACCCGCTGACGCGAACCTGGCACAAGGGGCCGCTCAATCATGAAATTCTGCGGCCGGATTCTCGCCGTCCACCTCGCGATGGCGTCCTCCGTCTTTGCGCAGGAGCAACCCGAGGTCCCCCCGGTTGACTATGACACCGCCCGCCTGTCGCGCATCGCGACCGCCGTGCGCACCAGCGATGCGATCACCATCGATGGACGGCTCGACGAGCCCGCGTGGGAGCTGGCGCCGCCGGCCGGCAATTTCATCCAGCGCCGGCCGCGCCCCGGCCAGCCGATGACCGAACGCACCGAGGTTCGGATCCTGTACGACGACGACAACTTGTATATCGGCGTGTTCAGCTTCGACTCAGAGCCCGATCGCATGGTCGTCAATTCGCTCCAGAGGGACTTTCCATCCCAGGAGTCAGACGGCATCTCGATCCTGATCGACAGCCTTCACGATCGGCGCTCGGGATTCTCGTTCCTCACCAACCCGCTGGGCGCCAAGCGAGACGTGCAGATGTCCAACGACGGCTCCGGCAACCTTGATTGGAACGGGGTGTGGGACGTCAAGGTGAGCAGGAACGATCAGGGCTGGTTCGCGGAATTCGTGATTCCGTTCACGACGTTTCGATTCTCCAGCCTGCCGTCGCAGGAGTGGGGACTCCAGGTCACCCGCCGCGTGGCCCGCAAGAACGAAGAGGGCGACTGGGCGCCGCTGCCGCAGCGATTCAGCAACTGGAGGATGTCGATGGCCGGCACGATCACCGGCCTCGAGAACATCCGCCAGGGACGCAACCTGAAGGTGAAGCCGTTCGTGTCGAGCGGGATCACGCAAAGCCGCAGCGCCTCCGGCGGCCTGCGGACGCTGCGCGGGATGCAGCGGTTCAAGGACTACGACGGCGGCGTCGACATCAAGTACGGCCTCTCGCCGTCGCTCACCCTGGATGCCACCTATCGCACCGATTTCGCGCAGGTCGAAGCCGACCAGCAGCAGGTCAACCTGACGCGGTTCAACCTGTTCTTTCCGGAGAAGCGCGAGTTCTTCCTGGAAAACAGCGGCACCTTCAACCTCGGCACCGGCGGCGGGGCCAGCGGCGGCGGTGGGAACCTGGTGCCGTTCTTCAGCCGCCGCATCGGGTTGAGCTCGGCAGGCACGCCGATCCCGATCGTCGGCGGCGCCCGCGTGTCGGGGCAGATCAACCGCTACGACGTCGGCGTCCTGACGATGAGAACCGAGAGCCTCGGGACAACTCCGGCGAACACGTTTCTCGTCGGCCGCGTGAAGCGCAACATTTCGACCAGCTCGTGGATCGGCGCGCTGATGACCAACCGCGACTCGACGCTGGCGGGCGATCACAACCGCGTCGCCGGCGTGGACGCGCACTTTCAGTTCCTGCGACGGCTCGACTTCGATGCGTTCCTGCTCGGCAGCGACACGCCTGGCAGGACGGGCCGCAACCAGGCACGGCGGTTCCAGACCGCATGGTCGGACGAAGAGCTCGCCGCCAGCGCGGAGTACAACGCCGTCCAGCCGAATTTCAATCCCGAGGTGGGATTCGTCCGGCGCCGCGACATGGAGAATTACTCGACCGACATCACCTGGAAGCCGCTGCTTCGGCGAAGCGAATCGATTCGCAACGTCAACATCGGGACCGCCCTCGACTACTACGAAGGCAGCGGCAGCGGCGAGATTGAAACGCGGGTCAGCGACACGACGCTGGGAATCCTGTTCGAGAACAACGCCAGCGCGAGCGTCGTCTTCAACAATACGTTCGATCGTCTCAACAGTCCGCTGGCGATTCCATCGGGCAATCCGCACGTGGCGATCCCGGTCGGCGACTACACCTTCCGGCGCTACACCGGACAGTTCCTGACGAACCCGCGGCGCAAGATCAGCGGCAACGGCGCGCTGAGCGCGGGGGAATTCTATGGCGGGGACCGGACCCAGGCCACCGTCGGGCTGACGGTAAAAGCCAACGCTCACCTCAGCGTGAACCTGACCTACGATCGCAACCAGGTCGACCTGCCGGGGGGCGCCTTCACGACCGGCCTGTTCGGCGCGAAGATCATCTATGGCTTTTCGCCGCGGGCGTTCATGAACGCGTTCCTGCAGTACAACGCCGACACCCACCTCGTCAGCTCGAACATCCGATTCGACCTCATACACCGGCCGCTGAGCGACCTGTACATCGTCTACAACGACACCCGCGACACGGCGATCGGCCAGGTCCGCGAGCGCGCCTTGATCCTGAAGCTGACGAATCTATTTACGTTCTGAGCGGCCCGCGGCGTTTCGACCGCTGCATACGCGCCGGCGGTTCGACTCTAAGACCGTCTTCACGATGACGGCCCGTGGAAGTGGAAGCTGCTCTGGGGTAACGTATGGCCCATGCATCAGTTGACGATCGCGCTCCTTCTGATGGTCTCCTGCTTCGCTGCTGTCAGCCCGGTTGCCGCGCATCACGGCGCCGCCACGTTCGACACCGGGAAGAAAGTCGTCATGGAAGCCACCGTGACGGAATGGATCTGGGCCAATCCGCACTGCTTCCTGAAATTCGCCGTGACGGACCAAGGCGGCAGCGTCCGGAACTGGATTGCCGAGACCAGCAATCCGCCCGACATGGTCAATCGTGGCTGGGCCAGAAATTCGTTTAAGGCCGGAGACCGCGTGACGGTGACCGTCGAGCCGGTGAAGAACGGCAGCCCGGTTGGCCGCGTCCTGCTGGTAGTGTTCCCCAATGGAAAGACGCTGAGCACCCAAGACGCTCCGCCGGTGCCCGGCGAAGGCGCCCGGTTGTGACGCGCCGCGTCGCCGCGGCGTGCCTCGTCTCCTCCGGCGTGCTGGCCTTCTCCCCGGTCGCCTACAACCAGGTGCGCGTCCCTGGCGCGATCTACGATTTCGATCGACCCAGCGAAATGCCCGCGCCCGCTCCGCGCCGCGACCTGTCGGGCATCTGGGAACCGGCGCTCGGGCCGGGCGACGCCATCCAGGCGACGGGCGCTAAGGCGATGCCATCGGACGGGACGCCGGAGCACGAACTGCCGTTCACGCCTGCCGGCCGCGAGGCGTGGATGAAGAACAAGCCTGCCTGGGGTGTGCGGATGGTGCCGTCGGCGCTGTCGAACGACCCGGTGCCGCTGTGCGACCCGCAGGGCTTTCCGCGAATCCTGCTGCACAACTTCAGGACGAGCCAGATCGTCCAGACCGCCAACCAGGTGCTCGTCCTCTATCAGTTCAACCACAAGTGGCGAAACATCTGGACCGACGGCCGCGCGCTGCCGGCAATCGATGACGCCCTCGAGCCGCGCTGGTGGGGATATTCGGCCGGCCGCTGGGAAGACGACTACACGTTCGTCGTTCAGACCGTCGGGCTGGACGAACGCACGTGGCTCGACAACGTCGGGCGGCCGCACAGCTTCAACCTGCGCGTCGAGGAGCGATACCGCCGGATCGATCGGGATCACCTGGAGATGACCGTGACGCTCGACGATCCGACGTTTTACACCAGGCCGTGGGTCGCCCTCGACCGCCTCCGCCTCAGGCTGCAGGCGCCCACCTTCGACATCCGCGAGATGGAGTGCTCGCCGAGCGAAACCGCGAAGTACAACAAGGAATTCGCCGAACCGGCGGCAGGAGTCGACCCCGCGAGCCCTCGATAGTATTTCCGGCCAGGCCCTTGATTTCCGCGCCGCCACGAGCGAGACTGCCCGTGCCATGGCGAATATCACATTGAAGGTGAACGGCAAGACCCACACCGTGGATGTCGAGCCGTCTACACCCCTGCTTTATGTCCTGCGCAACGACCTGGATCTGCACGGCCCGCACTTCGGCTGCGGGCTGGGCCAGTGCGGTGCGTGCACCGTCATCATCAAGGGCGAGGCGGTCGCCTCGTGCACCAGGCCGGTGTCGTCGGTGCAGGGCGCCGAGGTCACCACGCTCGAGGGGCTGGCGACCAACGGCACGCTGCATCCGGTGCAGCAGGCCTGGATCGACGAACAGGTGCCGCAATGCGGCTACTGCCAGAACGGGCAGATCATGACCGCGAAGGCCCTGCTCGACAAGAATCCGAATCCGACCGACGCGGAGATTCGCCAGGGGATGGCGCGCGCGTTGTGCCGCTGCATGACGTATTACCGCGTTCAGGCCGCGGTCAAGCGCGCCGCGAAGGTGACGGCATGAGCACCTTTACCCCGACGCGCCGCGACTTCCTCAAGAGCTCCGGGTTCCTCGTCGTGAGCCTCGGCGCGCTGTCGGCCGCTGACCTCGAGGCGCTGCAGGCCGGCGGTCCGTATCCGGACCCCGACTTCAGGCAGCTCGATTCGTGGATCGTGATCCGCGAAGACAACACCGCGACCTTCTACGTCGGCAAGACCGATCTCGGACAGGGCACCGGCACCGCCTTCCGCCAGATCATGTCCGACGAGCTCGACTTCGCGTACGACCGCACGACCTGCGTGATGGGCAATACCGACGTGACGGTGGACCAGGGCGGATCCGGCGGGTCCGATGCGCTGCAGACCGACGGCTGGCCGATGCGGCGGGTGGCAGCCGAGGGACGCCGCGTGCTGCTCGAGATGGCGGCCGCCCGGCTCAGCGTGCCTGTGAGTCAGCTCAGGGTGAGCGACGGCGTCGTCTCGGTGATCGCCGATCCGTCGAAGCAGGTCACCTACGGCCAGTTGATCGGCGGCAGGAAGTTCAATGTCGCGCTGACCGGCAAGGACGTGAACGAGGCGACCGGCGTCGCGAAGCTGAAGACCGTGCAGGAACTGAAGATGGTCGGCCAGTCGCCGCAGCGGTACGACATTCCGCCAAAGGTCGACGGCACGAACACGTGGGCCGTGGACGTCAAGCTGCCCGGCATGCTGCACGCGCGCAACGTGAAGCCGCCGGTCGCCGGCGCCACCCTCGTGAGCATCGACGAAGCCTCGGTGCGCGGCATTCCGGGCTTCGTCAAGGTCGTGAGCAAGGGCAACTACGTGGCGGTCGTCTGCGAACGCGAGGAGCAGGCGATTCGCGCGGCGCGTCAACTGAAGGTCAACTGGCAGAAGCCCGCGACCGCGCCCTTCCCGTCATCAGCGGATCTTCACAAGTACATGCGCGCGGCGAAGCCGACGCTGAGCACCAAGCCGGTCGTCAACGGCGACGTGGACGCGGCGCTCTCGCGCGCGGCAAAAGTGGTGACCGCCGAGTACGACGTGCCGTTCCAGGGTCATACGTCGATCGGTCCAGCGCACGCGACCGCCGATCCCTCCAACGGCCAGATGACGATCTATACCAACGACATGAAGTCGTACGGCATGCGCAACGGCGTCGCGCAGTTTCTGCAGATGCCGCGCGACCGCGTGCGCGTCATCTGGATGGACGGTCCGCAGGGCTACGGCCGCACCGCCGCCGACGATGCCGGGTTCGAGGCGGCATTCCTGGCGAAGGAACTCGGCCGCCCGGTGCGCATGCAGTGGATGCGCGACGAGGAGACCGCGTGGGACACCAAGGGGCCCGCGTACACCTTCACGATGCGGGGCGGACTCGACGCCCAGGGCAACCTCGTCGCCTTTGACTACGACGCGCGCGCGTGCGATCACAACCACCTCGGATACAACGAGCACGACACGGTGCTGATCGCGCAGCTGGCCGGGATGCAGAAAGCGACGCCGAATGCCGGCGGCGTGTCGACGCCCAACGAGATGTACGCAATCCCCAATCGCCGCATGGCGGGACACGTCGTCTCGCTGCCGCTGGTCTGGGAAACGCCGCTGCGCACAGGCAACCTGCGTGATCCCAACGGTCCGCAGGTGACGTTCGCGTCGGAGTCGTTCATCGACGAGCTCGCCGCGGCGGCCAAAGCCGACCCGGTCGCCTTCCGTATGAAGATGCTGACCGCCAGCACCGACGACGACGCCGGCTTCAAGCGGGCGCGGTCGATCGCCGTGCTGAAGGCCGCGGCCGAGAAGTTCGGCTGGGAGCCCCGGCCGTCGCCGAAGCCCATCGGCAGGGGCGACATTCTCACCGGTCGCGGCGTCTCGTACGCCTACCGCAACCAGACGGTGGTCGCGCAGATCGCCGAGGTCGAGGTCAACCGCAAGACCGGGCGCGTGTGGGTGAAGCGCTTCGTCTGCGCGCACGACTGCGGACTCGTGATCAACCCGGAGGCGCTGCGGGGCACGGTCGAAGGCGGGATGCTCCATTCGCTGAGCCGCGCGCTCTACGAGGAAGTGGCGTTCGACACCGAGAAGGTCACCAGCGTTGACTGGCGATCGCATCCCACGCTGACGCATCTCGATGCGCCGGCCTCGATCGACGTGGTGATCGTCAACGGCGATCCCAATCCGAACCGGCCCGACCTTCCGCACTACGGCGCAGGCGAGACGGTGTGCAAGACGACGATCGCGGCGGTGGCCAACGCGATTTATGATGCAACCGGCGTGCGCCTTCGCCGGATGCCATTCCGCAATGCAAACGTCCTCGCGGCCCTGAAGGCCGCGCGGGTGTAACACGAGCTTCATTCATTCTTCGGAGAAAAATATGCATCGAGTCCTGCTCACGCTCCTGGCCTGCGGCCTCGTGACGGCGCAGCTTTCGTCGCAGGCGCCGCCTGCGGCACCCGCAGCACCCGCTGTCGAGACCACGAAGGTGGCCGGCACGGAAAACGTCTACACCTTCCGCAACGGCAACAGCCTCGCCATGTTCATCGTCACCAGCGAGGGTGTGATCGCCACCGACCCGGTCGGCTACGGGCGTCCGGACGGCGGCGCCACCTACCTGGCGGAGATCAGGAAGGTCACGCAGCAGCCGATCCGCTACGTGGTCTACAGCCACCATCATTTCGACCACATCGCCGGCGGACGCGTGTTCAAGGAGGCCGGTGCGCGCTTCGTCGCCCACCGCAGGGCCACGGAGCGGCTGCGGCGCCTGAACGATCCCCACACCGTGATTCCAGACGAGTCTGTCGACCAGAAGCGCACCATCAAGCTTGGGGGCACCGAGCTCGAGCTCACCCACGTCGGCTTGAATCACTCCGACAGCACGCTGGTGATGCGGCTGCCGAAAGAGCGCATCGTGTTCGTCGTCGACCTGCTCGCGGTCGCCCAGACGCCCGGTCGCGGCATGATCGATTTCTATCCGCTCGAAGCGGAGGCGTCGATCAAGCAGATCCTGTCGATGGACTGGGAGCGCCTGATCCCAGGTCACCCCGGCCCCGGCGGCCGGCTGGGCACGAAGCAGGATGCCCAGGATCAGCTCACGTTCCTGCAGGACGCATCCGCGGCGGTCAAGGCGGAGGCGCAGCAGGGACGCTGCTGGGAGCCGGTCGAAAGCACGTTGAAGCTGCCGAAATACGAGAGCTGGCCCAATTACGCGGCCAACCTGCAGTTCGTGCTGCGCCGCTACTGCGCGCTCTGGGGCCGCGGAACCTAACGCCGGAGGAAAGTCTTGAAGAAACTGTTGTTCGTGTCGGCGCTGAGCGTCGTCGCGGTGGCGGCGTCGCTCATGGCGCAGACGACGCAGGGGTTGCCGGGACCGACGGGACAGGTGGGCTACATCTTCGTGGGCAGCCCGGTCGTCCCTGAGTCCGAAGCCAACAGCCAGCCGATCCCGCGGCTGCCCGATGGCAAGGTCGATCTCACCGGGCCATGGGTCGGCGGCGGATCGAACGCCGACATCGAGCGGGAGGGCGGCCTCGCGCCTGGCGAGCTGCCGTTGCTGCCGTGGGCGCGCGAGCTCAGGGGCAATCGCAAGGAAGAGCAGGAGCCGTACACCATCTGCCTGCCGATGGGAGTGCCGCGCGTCAATCCGTATCCGTGGAAGTTCGCGATGTCCTACACGTCGAAAGGGCTGTCGCACATCTACGTGCTGCACGAGACCGGGGACGCCGGCGCGCATCGCGTCATCTACATGGACGGCCGGAAGCATCCAGACGACCTCATCCCGTCGTGGTGGGGACATTCGATCGGCCGCTGGGAAGGCGACACGCTCGTCGTCGACACGGTGGGCTACAACGAGAAGTTCTGGATGGACAGCCGCGGCACGCCGCACACCGAGCAGATGCACACCATCGAGCGCTTCACCAGGCTCAACTACGGCACGCTGCGCAACGAGTTCACGTGGGAGGATCCGGGGGCGCTCTCGAAGCCGGTGACGCTCACCTTCATCGCGCGCCTGCTCAAGCCTGACCTCAAGACCGGAGGCGGAGATCTGATGGAGTTCATCTGCCTCGAGGACAACCAGTACGGCGCCGCCTCGGGCATCAAGCCGGGCACCGGCACGGCGATCAAGTAGTCAGGTTGGCTTTGTCGGTGCGGTCGCCGGCGCCGTCGTAGTCGAAGTCGGGGTAGTGCGTTTTCCCGCAGGTCGGGCAGAAGCTGTGTGAGAACTCGGCTTCCGACCGGTCGGAGATGAACGTCTCGATACGCTCCCACTGGCCCGCCTGGTTCCGGATGCTCTTGCAGAAGGCGCAGATCGGGAGCAGCCCTTCCAGCCGTTCCACGTACTGGTGAACCTTGCGCTCGTGCTCTGCCAGGCGGGCGAACCAGAGCGCCATCACCATGATGACGGCCCCGCGAAGGATCGTGGGCGCCAGGATGCCGAACGGATCGCCTGGCGGCTTCCAGAGCATCAGGAGAAATGCGCCGTGCACGACCGGCATGGCGACGGCCAATGCCACCGCGGGCCACCGGCCCGAATACCACGCCGCCAGGCTGACGGGGATGACGTACAGGACCGGAAACTGCGCGTTGGGACCCAGCACGTAGTCGATCCAGATCAACGCCGCGCCAGCCACGACCCACCAGCCCGGATGCAACTGCCCGAGCGGCAGCATCCACAACGGCCTGGCCGGCTCGGGTTGTTCCTGTGTGCTCACCTTAACAGTCTCGTCCTTTCTTCAGGAAGAAGCCATTGTCAACGCGCTCAATTGCCAACCGTGTTCGGGGGCACCCTCTGCGCCGTTAGTGGGCCTGCAACGGACATGGGGGACATCACGGCTCTTCAGATACGTGGGGATTTGTCTCGGGATACCGGCGCGGGCACCGACATCGGAGGAGCCCTGTGCCACGGTTCCCCCAAGTGATGTGTCCTGCCTAGCTCGCGGCGGAGAGCGCTCTATTTACCGATGCAGGATCGCGGGGCAAGCGTACTTCAACCTCCAACCCGGGATCGACGTTTCGAACGAGTATCCCGCCGCCGTGCGCCTGCACGGCGTGGCGGGCAATGGCGAGGCCAAGGCCGGCGCCGCCGGTGTCGCGACTCCGGTCCTGATCCACCCGCCAGAAAGGGTCAAAGATCCGGCCGAGGGATTCAGCGGGCACGCCGGGTCCGAAGTCACGAACGCGAATGCGCACGGTCTCCAGGTCCCGGTCGATGATCACGCTGATTTCAGTGTCTTTCGGCGAGTAGTGTACGGCGTTGCAGATGACGTTCTCCAACGCTCGCCTGAGCAACTCTCCATCGGCCTCGATGGTGACGGGAACGTCTGACGTCAATCGCAGCCGGCAGCCTCGACTCGACGCTTCGAGAGAACAACTCTCAACCACGTCTTCCAGCATTTGGTCCAGGCGAACAGGTACGGGGTGCAGCGCGGACTGGCCGCTTTCGATGCGTGCCAGAGAGAGCAGCTCTCCAACCAGCGTGTTCAGGCGAGACGCTTCTCGTTCGATTCGATCCAACGCTTGAAATCGATCGGATCCCGACCGCGCCAGTTGCAGCGCCAGGCTGAGCCGCGTCAACGGCGACCTGAGTTCGTGCGAGATATCGCGAAGAAGATCTCGCTGCCTGCCAAGCAGCGACTGAATCTGCTCCGCCATTCCGTCGAAGGTGCGGGCCAGCTCTCCTACTTCGTCCCGCCGATCGGAATGCGATCGCGCCGTGAAATCACCTCGCCCGAAATGTTCGACGACCGATTGCAGGGAGCGCAGCGGAGCGGTGAGGCTGCGCGCGAGGATGTAGCACAACGCGAGAACGCCCGCGATCAACCAGAGTCGCTCCGGGGCGATGATCTCCGGAAACACCCTCTGCCGTGCAGCCAGGATCCGCTGTGAGGCCGAAAGACCACCACGCTCTGCGATCACTGTTTGCAGGAAGAACGAGCGGCCGTCGGCGCTCTTCACATGATTGAATGACTCCCCATCTTTCGAGAACCACGGCAGTCTTGCGGCCTGCGCGGCACGGATGAACTCTGCGCGATCGGCTCCCGACGCGATGTCCCGTCCGGAGGCATCGACCAGAAAGGCCTTTCCCCCATACGTCGATTCGATTCGCCGGAGGTACGAGCGGAGGCCGGCCGATCCTTCTCGTTCGTAAATCAGACCCGCTTCGTGCAGAAGGAACTGGGCTAAACGCCTCTGCGGGCCCGGTCCCGGATCGGCATCGATGTTCTCGAACAGCGCAAAACCGATCGCCATGACGAGGATCGTTGCGAGGAACCAGAGCAGGAGTTTTGCGAAGAGGGTTCTCATGAGGCTGGCTCACCGTCTTTCGCGAATCGCCGCGCAAACTGATAGCCGACGCCGTGAACGGTCCTGATGTGCGCCCCGTCGGGGCCGAGCTTCTTGCGGAGGTGACTGACGTGCAGGTCCACCGAGCGATCGAACGGCCCCGCGTGCCGGTTGTAGAGCAATTCCATCATGTGATCGCGCGTGAGAACCCGACCGACCGCCTGCATGAGCACCTTGAAAATTTCGAACTCCAGCGTGGTCAGCGCGACGTGGCTGCCTTGACAATGGACTTCCCGGGCAGCGATGTCGAGGACAACACCGTCGATCTCCAGCCTCTCAGGCGCTTCCGGGGCAGAGCGAACCCTTCTGGAGACGGCACGAATCCTGGCCACGAGCTCGCGCGCGTTGAACGGTTTCGACAGGTAGTCATCTGCGCCGAGTTCGAGTCCGACGATTCGATCGATGTCAGCTCCCCGAGCCGTGAGCATGATGACCGGAACGCTGCTTGTGGTTCGAATCTTGCGGAGCAGTTCGAAGCCGTCGACTTTCGGTAACATGACATCGAGCACCACGAGATCGACACCGCCTTTTCCCAGGCGTTCGAGCCCGGCGGCGCCATCGTGCACGAAATCGGCCTGCAGATTTTCCTGACGGAAGAGCTCATCCAGCATCGGGCAGAGTTCTCGGTCGTCGTCGATGACCAGCAACTGCACGCGGCGTAGTCTACTTCGCGGTGACGCGCTGAACGCTTCCTTACAAAACCTTACAAATCATTACAAAGCGGGACGATTTCGCCAGGCCTATCCGCATTACTGTGCGCGCGGAGGTGGAGATGCTCAGGGTCGCAGCGGTCCTCATCATGCTGGCGAGCGCGCACAGCGCGTTTGCACAAATCACGGCAGCCACCGTCTCGGGCACCATCAGGGACCAGACGGGTGGCGTGCTGCCCGGTGTAGATGTCACGGTTCTAAACGCCGCTACGGGCCTTCTGCGGTCCGGTATTACAGACGCGAACGGCCAGTTCACCGTGCCCGGCCTTCCACCGGGACCGTACGATGTACGCGTCAGTCTTGCGGGCTTCGGCACGACGACCGAGCGGCTGGTGCTGGTCGTCGCGCAGGAGGCCGCGCTGAACCTGACGCTCACGCTCGGTGCGGCGGAAGAGACGATCACCGTGACGGGCACCTCGTCGCTGGTCGATACGCGCAGCGCGGCCCTGTCGGCCGTCGTCACCGAGAAAACGATCTCGGAACTGCCGTTGAACGGCCGCAACTACATCGACCTTGCGCTCCTGCAGCCTGGCGTCACCAGCTTCAACGAGAAGGACAGCACCGCCTCGTCCAACCGCGGAACGAAGTTGAACGTCAACGGCATGAGCTTCCGGTCGAACAGCTACCTGCTCGACGGAGCGAACATGCGCGGTTATGCGGGCACCGCCACCGTGTCGGCGGCCGAAACGACGCTCGGCATCGAGACGATTCAGGAGTTCCGGGTCGCGACCAATTCATTCTCCGCCGACTACGGGCGCGGGATGGGCGGGGTCATCAATCTCGTCACGAAGAGCGGCACGAACACCGTTCACGGATCCGCGTTCGAGTTCTTTCGTGACAGCTCCATGGACGCGAAGAACTTCTTCGACCGCGGCCCGGAGCCGCCCGAGTTCCAGCGCCATCAGTTCGGCGCTGCCGGTGGCGGCCCGCTTCGACGGAACCGCCTGTTCTTCTTCGGCGGCGTGGAGCGGCTGCAGGACGATCTCGGTCTCACGAGGACGTCTTTTACCCTGAACCAGGCGGCGCGATCGGGCGCGCTGTTCCCGATCAATCCGGTGATGCGTCCGTACATCGAGCTGTATCCGTTGCCGAACGCCGGCGACATCGGCGTGAATACCGGCATCGGCGCCTACGCCTACGAGTTCAACCAGCCGACCCGGGAGAATTTCTACCAGGGGCGTCTCGACTACATTCTCAGCGGGAACGACTCCCTCTTTGCCCGGTACACCTGGGACGGGGCCGATCAGACCGTGACGAGCGGGTTTCCCGCCTACGGCACCGACTCGGTCTCGAGGAACTCGTTCTTCACGTCCGAATATAAGCGGACGTTGACGTCCGCGCTCCTCAACAACGCGCGCTTCTCACACAGCCGCCTGCGCTTCGAGCAGTTGCCGGTATCCCCGTCGACGCCCGAGCTGGCCTTCATTGCCGGCATGAATCAAATCGGCACGATGGGAACCACTGGCCTGACCGACATCGGCGGCGGGATCACCAACCCGTCGACGAACAACAGCTTCTACTGGACGTTCTCCGACGATGTGACGTACGTGAGGGGCGCCCATGTGCTCAAGACCGGCGCGCTCATCGAACATAACCGCACCAACAAGCTCACGACGCAGAACGTCCGCGGCACCTACAGGTTCGACAACGTGCGGCTATTGCTCGCGGGAACACCCAGACAGTTCACCGGCACGGTGCCGGGTGCCACGCTCGAGAGGGTGAGGCCGAGCACCCTGTTCGGGTTCTACGTGCAGGATGACTACCGAGCGACCGATCGGCTGACGCTGAACCTGGGGCTGCGCTACGAGTTCTATACGATTCCCAAGGAGAAATTCGGCTTCGACAGCGCGTTGCGCAACATTGTCACCGACACGTCGTTTTCGCCCGGAGAGCTGTTCGCCAAGAACCCCTCGTTGAAAAACTGGGCGCCACGGCTCGGCTTTGCCTGGGACGTCAACGGCGACGGCCGAACGGCCCTGCGCGGCGGCGCGGGCATGTATTACGACACCGACGGGCCCTTCAACAGCGCGCTCGGCCAGGCGGCGTCGGTGCCGCCCTTCGCGGTGTCGGCCACGATCGCCAACCCGGCGTTTCCGCGTCCGGTGTCGCTGACCGCCAGCGCGCCCTCGGCGCGCCCGATCGACTACAACATCAAGCAGCCGTACGGCGCCACCTATAACGTCAACCTTCAGCGCGAGCTGCCCGGCGAGATCACGGCGACGGTGGGCTACGCCGGCTCGCGTGCCTACAACCTGGTGGCCGCGGTCGAAGGCAATCCGAACGTGCCGCAGATCCGCGCGGACGGGTCGAAGTTCTTTCCCGATGGCGCGCCGCGCCGCAATCCGGCCTTCGGTCCGATCGACTACCGCACCAGCGCTGCGCGCTCCGTTTACAACTCGTTTCAGCTCAGCGCACAGAAGCGCTTCAGCCGGAGATATCAGATCCAGGGCGTCTACACGCTGGCCAAGTCGATGGACAACATGCAGGGGCAGTTGGCGTTCGACGTGAACAACACCCCCATATTCCCGCAAGACCCGTACGACCGCGACCGGGAGTGGGCCGTATCCGATTTCGACGTCCGCCATGTCTTCGCGACCAACTTCGTCTGGGATCTGCCGGGGAACGCGGCCAGCCTGCTGACTGGCGGCTGGCAGTTCAACGGCATCGTGACGCTGCGCAGCGGCGTGCCGTTCACCCCGACGCTGGGCGGGGGCGGATCGGGGGGCTGGTCGCGGGTCGGCAGCGCGAACAGCTCCGACCGGCCGAGCCTGAAGCCTGGCGTCAGTCCGAAGAGTCTGACTCTTGGCGACCCGAACCGCTACCTGGATACCTCGGGCTTCCTCATCCCTGAGCAGGGCACGTTCGGCAACGTGGAACGCAACAGCTTCAGGGGGCCGAACTACGCGATGACGAGCGTGTCGCTGGTGAAGAACACCAGGCTTGGCTCGGCGGCGCAGGCGCAATTCCGGTTCGAGGTGTTCAACGTGCTGAACCGCGCGAACTTCGCGACACCTGATCACGTCATCTTCGCCGCGGTGACTGGAAACGAAGCGCCGCTGGCGACCGCCGGCCTCATCAGGAACACGATCACCACGGCGCGACAGATGCAACTCGGCGTCAAGTTCATCTTCTAGCCCATGACACGATTCTTTCTCATCTTCGTCGGCGTCGCAGCTGCCGGTAGTCTTCTCCTGGCGCAGGGCGGACAGGCCGGGGGACGCGGACGAGGAGGCGCTCCCATCGTCACGCTGGCCGTGACCTCCACCTCGTTCGCCGACGGAGGTGAGATTCCAGCCAAGTACGCGGGGCAACAGGGAACCTCGCCTCACCTCAGTTGGGCAGGCGCGCCAGCAGGCACTGCGAGTTTTGTCCTGGTCATGCATGACGTGGACGCGGCCATTCCTGCAGGTAGCCTGGCCAACGACATCTCCCATTGGGTTGTCTGGAACATCCCCGCAACGACGACGACGATTCCTGAGGGCGGACCGGTACCCGCTGGTGCGAATCAGTACAGCCTTGCCGGTCCCCGGTACATGGGACCGGCTCCGCCGCCCGGGCATCCATCTCACCACTACATTTTTCAGGTCTACGCGCTGAGCGCCAGACTCGATGTCCCGGCTGGAGCGAACCGTACGGATGTTGAGAAAGCCATGGAAGGAAAGATCCTGGCACGTGGCGCCTATGCGGGCCGCGCGAAGCCGCAGTAGCTTCCCGGGGGTACGTCAGATGGGAAACAAGGTGCAGAAGACAGCGGCGTGTATTGCGTTCATGATCGCCGTGTGGGCGTGGCTGCCGTTGACCGCCCACCACGGAACCAACGCCTCGTACGACATGTCGAAATCGGTGACGGTGACAGGCGTCGTCACCGAGTGGGTCTTTACGAATCCTCACGCCCAACTGTATTTCGACGTGACCGATAGCGCCGGCAAGGTCACACCTTGGGGCGGCGAGCTCAATAGCCCCACCAACCTGCGGCGGGATGGCTGGACGAAAGAGGCGTTCAAGCCGGGGGACAAAGTCACTCTGAACGTCCACCCCTCGAGGGCCGGAACCCCGTTCGGAGTTGTTGACCGCTCGAAGCCGTTGATGGTGAACGGCAAGGAACTACCGGGGAGAACCGTTGCAGGCGGTGGATGGGTAATGCCCCCCATCGTCACCCTGACGGTCACATCGACCTCGTTCCCTGACGGAGGCGAGATTCCCGCCAAGCACGCGGGGCAAAAGGGTACGTCCCCTCAGCTCAGTTGGACAGGCGCGCCCGCCGCCACCAGAAGCTTTGTGCTCGTCATGCGCGACCTGGATGCCGCAATTCCGGCAGGAAGTCTGGCCAATGACATTACTCATTGGGTCGTTTGGAACATTCCCCCAACGGCAACAACGATTCCCGAAGGCGGGCCGGTACCAGCGGGGGCGAATCAGTACAGCCTCCGCGGTCCGCAGTACATGGGGCCGGCGCCGCCGGCCGGGCATCCGTACCACCACTACATCTTCCAAGTGTACGCGCTGAACGCCACGCTCGATGTCCCCGCTGGAGCAACCCGCTCGGATGTCGCGGCCGCCATGGAAGGAAAGATCCTCGGGCGCGGCGCCTACCTGGGGCGCGCGAGACCGCGATAGCCGATCGAGACGCGTAATCACGGAGATCCCCAAGATGCGAAGGCAGTCCCTGCGCTCGAACGTGGCCATGTCTGCGGCGCTGATAACCGTCCTGTTGCTGGCGGTCAGCCTGTCAACTGGCCAGGCCCAGACCCCGCGGATTCCGCGAATGCCAGATGGCAAGCCGAACCTGACTGGCGTGTGGCAGGCGCTCGGCACCGCCCATTGGGACATTCAAGACCATTCGCCTCAGGCGGGCGCTGTCTATCAACTTGGGGCGATCGGCGCCGTGCCTGGCGGGCGAGGCATCGTCGACGGCAACGAGATTCCGTACCAGCCATGGGCGGCCGAAAAGAAGAAGGAGAACTTTGCCAACCGGATGAACGTCGCCAGTCGGGAGTTGGGGGATCCGGAGCTCAAGTGTTATCTGCCAGGTGTGCCGCGCGCCACCTATCTGCCTTTTCCCTTTCAAATTGTCCAGTCGCAGACCGACGTCGTGATTGTCTATGAGTACAGGACTGCCAACCGGCTGATTAACGTGGCCAAGCACCGGGAGCCCTCCGTCGACACGTGGATGGGCATGTCGAACGGGCGCTGGGAAGGTGACACGCTGGTTGTCGAGGTGACCGGGTTGAACGGCCAATCGTGGCTCGATCGCACCGGAAATTTTGCGAGCGAGAACGCGCGCATCGTCGAACGCTACTCGTTCGCCGATCCGGATCACCTGAACTACGAAGCAACCATCGACGACAAGACCGTCTTCACGCGCCCGTGGAAGATCAGCCTGCCTCTCTATCGGCGGAAAGAACCGAATGCACAGCTGACGGAATTCAAGTGCGTGGAGTTCGCCGAAGAGCTGCTCTATGGTCATCTGCGTAGGCAGGCGGACAAGTAAAGGACATCTGTATGACCCCTCGATCTCTGTTATCAACCGCGCTATTGGTGCTCGCCGTGATGTTCGGAGCAGCCGTCTTCGCCGCCGGCCAGACCAAGACGTGGACGCCCTCCAAGACGCCATGGGGCGACCCGGACCTGCAAGGCATCTACACGAGCGATGACTATATGAACACGCCTCTCGAGAGGCCTGCCAACTTTGGAGACCGGCGCTACTTTACCGACGCGGAGCTCGCTGAAACAGCGGCTGCTATCGCACGGCGGGCTGAGCTCGATGCGCGCACCGAGCAGCAGAACGTGATGGGCAGAGGTCGTGCTGAGGAGGCTCGTCCGAATAATCCCCTCGTATTCGACGGGGGGGCCGACAGGAATGGCTGGGGGGAGCGGCCGAGAAGGCCCGCGCGTCAAACGTCGCTCATCGTGGAGCCGGCAAACGGAAGAATGCCTCCACTGACGCCTCTAGGTAAACAGAGACTGGCCGAGGTGGGAAAGAGACAAACGGCGCTCAGTCCTCAGAGACCTCCTCAATCGTGGACGGACTTCGACTTTTACATCCGTTGCATCTCGCGCGGCCTGGCCGGCTCCATACTGCCTTCGAGCTACGACAACGGCACGCAGATTGTGCAGGCGCCAGGATTCGTGACCATCCTTCACGAGAAGGTCCACGAGGCGCGCGTGATTCCTCTGGACAAGCGGCCACACCTCGGATCGAGCATCCGGAGCTATCTGGGAGATTCGCGTGGCCATTTTGAGGGCAACACCCTGGTGGTCGAGACGACGAATTTCCTGGATAACACGACGGGTGTCGGGAGAAACGGCGGCAACGCTATCGCAACGAGCGACGCCCTTCGCATCGTCGAACGCTTCACGCGCGTTGATGCCGACACGATCAACTACGAGATGACCGTTGACGATCCGAAGCTCTTCACCAGGCCCTGGAAGGTCGCCTATCCGATCACGCAGGAAGTCGGCTACGAGCTGTTCGAATACACGTGCCATGAGACGAATTACACGATGACGAACGTCCTCCGCGGCGCTCGCGTTCAGGAAAAGCCGTCAGAAACCGGGAAATAGAAATGAGGAGTGATCCCGTGCGAAGAAATCTCTTAATGGTCCTCGTCGTCGTGGCTCTCGGGGCGGGCGCCGTTCCCGCTTGGGCGCATCATTCGTTCTCGGCCGAGTTCGACCCTAACCAGCCGGTCAAGTTCCAGGGCGTCCTGTCGAAGATGGAATGGGTGAATCCCCATGCCTGGCTCACCATCGACGTGAAAGGTGACGACGGGACGATCGTGAAATGGCGGGTCGAAACAGCCGCCCCGAACGCGCTCCTCCGCCGTGGCTACACGAAGAATTCCCTGCCACTCGGTTCGGAGATCGCCGTCGAGGGCTTCCGGGCCAGGGACGGAAGCAATTCGGCCAATGGCGCCAATCTCACGTTCAAGGACGGTAAGAAGATGTTTGTCGGGGGCGGGACGGACCAGGGCGCCAGGTAAGACGTGGATCACATATGAGGCACTTACTTCTTTTGTCGATGGCGGTGTTGGTGTGTTCCGCCGCCGGCGTTGCACAGGGCGGCCAGGCAGGCGCGCCGAGCGCCACCGTCGCGCCTTCGTTCGATCCCCGCGATCTGTCCGGGTTCTGGCTCGGCAGGAACCGGGCTCTCGCGTTGAGCGATCAGCCTCCTCCGAGAACCCCGTGGGGCGAGGCGAAGTTCAACTCCTACAAACCATCGTATGGTCCACGCGCAATTCCGCCGGCACTGGGGAACGATCCGGTGGGCAACTGCGACCCGCTGGGGATCCCGCGGTTGTTGGTCTTTGAAAACAACCCCTGGGACGTCGAGTTCATTCAGACCGGCGACCGGATGCTGCAGTTGTTCGATCGGCCGTACATGCATCGCATCATCTGGACCGATGGCCGGCAGCCTCCTGAGGATCTGGAGCCGCGCTGGATGGGGTACGCCGTCGGCACGTGGGAAGGAGACACGTTCGTCGTCACGTCGACCGGTTTCGATGAACGGACGTGGCTCGATCATTTCGGCAACCCCCACAGCGACGAGATGCGTCTGGAAGAGCGCTACCGGCGGGTGAAACACGACACGATCGAATTCGTGATCACGCTGACCGATCCCAAGACGTATACGAAACCCTGGGTCAGCGATACGAAGGTGCTGACGCGTCAGGACATCAAGGAGTTTCCCGACGAACTGATCTGTGTGCCCTCTGAAGAACAGGCATTCAATCGTCGCCTCAGGGATCCGGCTGGCGGCGTGACCCCGAAATAGCGCGCTGTTTGGTTACCCACGCAACGCCCGTCGCCCCGACCCCGAATCAGTCCTTGAGACTGGTGTGGAGGGTGCTCTCAGGTCCACTGGCTTTCCTGGCCGTGTGGGCGACTCCCCTCGCCGGCTTGAATGCTCAGGCGCACTTTGGTCTGAGCGCTTTTGCCTGGACTCTGGCGTGGTGGGTGCTTACGCCTGTGCCGTGGGCCGTCACAGGCTTTCTGCCGTTAGTGCTGTTTCCGCTGGGCGGCGTGATGTCGTTTGCCGCGACGGCCGCACTATACGGTCAACGCCTCTTGCCGTTCGTTCTCGGCGTCATGTTGTTTGGTCACGCCTTCCAGAAACATGGCCTTGCCAGGCGAATGGCGCTCAACATCCTCAGCATTCCCGGTCTCGCGACCTCCGGCAATCGCCTGATACTGATGATTCTCGTCTCCTCGGCCGTGGTAGGGACGCTGATCGACACCGCGGGCACCGTGGCCATCATGCTCCCGATCGCCATGTCGGTCGCTCGATTCGCCGCTGACGCCGAAGCCCACAATCTGACAGCGACCGCCGGAAAAGCGCCCCGGCTGATGGAGTCCTCCGCCCTGGCCGTGCTCTTCGGCGGCGCGGCAGGCGGGATGGCGACGCCCGCCGGCGTCGTCTTCACGCCGCTGACGATCTCAATCCTCGACAACCTGACGGGATACCGGATCAGTTTTGCCCAGTGGACTCTTACGGGAGTATTTCTGACCGCTGCGGCGATACCGGTCTATTTCACGACCCTCCGATTCATGTCCCCCACGGAGATAAAGTCGCTCGCCGATGGCGCGTCGCACTTTCAAGGGGAGAAGCGTGCGTTGGGACCGATGAACCGCGGCGAAAAAAACGTATTGTTCATCTTGATACTCATGGTCGCCCTCTGGTTCTCGCCGACGGTGGTCACGATCCCGGGTATTGATATCTGGATCGTTCCCACGTTCGCGATCCTGCTTCTTTTTCTCATCCCTGTGAACGCCGCGCGCGGCGAAATGACGTTGACGACCAGGGACTTTCAGGACGGCGTGCTGTGGAACGTCCTCTTCATGATTGTGAGCAGCGCGGCAGCGGCGGACGCCCTGGAACCCCTGGGTATCACGGAATGGTTCGGCGGCATCGTGAAGAGCGGCGTGTCCCTTGCCGTCCTGCCCTGGTTCACGGCGGCGATCACGCCTGTCATGGCGCATCTCACCAGCGGCACGGCCGCGACGACCATGGCCTCCACTATTCTCTTCCCGCTGGCTCAGGATCTGGGCTTCAACCCGGCGATTCTGGCGCGCATCATCAGCGGGACCGCGCTCGGCATCTGTTTCCCATTTGCCGGAGCTGCGGCGGGTACCGCCTTTGCCTCGGGTGTGATTAGCTTCAGCGGCATGGCCAAGGCCGGCATTGTCGCCACCATTGTCATGGCGATTATCGTCACGGTGCTGAGCATGCTCCTGGTGCCGGCGTTGGGTGCTTATACAGCTCCCTGATGGGAAGCGTCGGGCGCCGAGGTAAGCTCATCGGCATATGCGCGTGGCGATCGTCGGCGGACCGGGAGTCGGAAAGAGCACGCTGCTCCGGCAGCTCGGCGACCTGTACCGCAACGGGTCATATGGCGAGGGTGAGAAGGGCGTCTGGGATCCCCGGGTGCTCGAGGATATCGAGGCAGGGCGGAATCCCGTCGGCGTGACGCAGTACTTCGCCAGGCTCTACGACGCGAATTACCGTGACGCCGGACGGAGCGATGCGCCGGGAAGGGTGATTTTCTTCGAAGGCGCGCGAATCACGCTCGAAGCACACATCGCCGAGTATCCTCCCGAGTATCACGCAGAGCTGCGGAAGGTGATGGCGATCGGGGACGATTGGAGCCCTGGGAAGGTGATCGTGCTCACGTCGAGCTCCGACACCATCGAGAAGCACATCAGGCGGCGACACCGGACGCACGAGAACGTCGAACGGATGGTGCAGCGTTTCCGCCTGATCGACGGCGAATTCCGCCGGCTCGCGCCGCGCTATCCGAACACCGTCGTCATCGACCGCGACAGCCTGGAGTTCCACGAGCGCGGCGGTCTCACCCACGTCATCAAGGCCGCCGGCCTGCCGATGTTCCACGAGATCCCCTACGAGACGCTATGAGACACGTTCTCGACTTCACGTTCGTGGGCAGTACGTGTGGGAAGTCGTGACAGAAGTGACCGCGAAGAAGTAGTATCCCGGTGCCATTCTTGCCACTGATATGTCTTCTGGGAGGACATCGCGACCGCTGAACGATCGCGCTGGTGGTGGCAGACCGGCCAGAACCTGTTGAAAAGTCTCACGTAACCGTCGGTTGAGGGGCTCGCGCCGCATGTCGCGCGAGGCCAGTGGAATGGCTGTGTCAGGGCGGGACCAAACGGTTTCTTGGACTCGAATCCACCTCGTTGGAGCCGCACCTGTTTGAGCCGAAAAACGAGAACATCCTTAAGGGGGATTACATGGTACTGACCGCCGTGAAGCGGCTCTTGCTGTTCGCCCTGGTGCTCGGACTGCCGTGTCTGGCAGCGGCGCAGGAAGCGACGCTTGCGGGCACGATCACCGATTCGACCGGGGCCGTGCTACCCGGTGTCACGGTGCGCGCCGTGAACGACGCGACTGGAAACTCGTTTGAAGCGGTGACGGACGATCAGGGCAGGTATCGGATTCCCGTTCGGACTGGCACCTACAAGGTGACAATCGAGCTCGCGGGATTTGGAACCGCGAACCGAACCGCCGAACTGCTCGTTGGGCAGACGGCGACGGTCAACGCCCAGTTGTCGGTCTCGTCACTGGCCGAATCGATTACCGTCACCGGCGAGGCGCCGTTGCTCGACGTCACGACTTCCTCGGTCGGCGGCAACATCGACCCGCGCCAGGTGCAGGAGCTGCCGGTGCAGGGCGGCTCCTGGACGGCGCTGGCACTGCTCGCGCCCGGCAATCGCAGCAACTCGCAGGGCGCCAACCCGATCGCCGACCGCAATGACGGCGAGTCGCGCGAGTTCCAGCTCAACATGGACGGCCAGCAGGTGTCCGCAGTGCTCGGTAGCGGCGGGCAGCCGATGTTCAGCCGCGCGGCGATCGCCGAGTTCCAGTTCATCTCCAACCGCTTCGACGCCACGCAGGGCCGCTCCTCCGGCGTGCAGGTGAACGCGATCACCAAGTCGGGCACCAACAGCCTGTCGGGACTGTTCCAGGCGCAGTTCCGCGACGACAAGTTCAACTCCGAGGATTTCTTCGAGCACCGCGTGCTGCCGTACTCCAACCAGCAGTACGCCGCCACGCTCGGTGGCCCGATCGTCCGCGACCGGATGCACTTCTTCGGCAACTTCGAGTACGAGCGTGAGCCGCGCGAGAGCGTCTGGCAGACGATCTACCGGGGCTTCAACGTCGCCCTCAACGGCGAGACCACCCGCAAGATCGGCGGCGGCCGCGTCGACTACCAGTTGTCGTCGCAGCACCGCCTGATGGGGAAGGCCCACGGCGCCAAGTCGTTCACGCCCTTCGCCACGCCGAACGCCAACCACCCGGCCAGCACCAACGACACGCAGGAGAAGTCGAACGAGTACCTGGGGCAGTTCACGTCGGTGCTCTCGAACTCGGCGGTGAACGAGATCAAGGTTGGCCGAGCCGAGTTCGGCCTCGCTAACAAGGGCCTGGCCAACTGGGACAACCACTGGCAGCGGGCCAACGGCATCACGACCGGCGCGCCGCGCATCCAGTTCACCGGGTTCAACATCACGCCGAACCAGAACCACCCGCGGCACCGTACGCAGGAGGTGTGGAGCGTTCGCGACGACTTCACGTTCTCCTACGGCCTCGGCGGCCGCCACGACGTGAAGGCCGGTGTCGAGTATCTGAACCTCCACGAGCTGACGGTCAACTGCCGCCTGTGCGCCGGTCAGATCGACGCCCGCGGCGGCGCGCGGCCGGCGAACCTCGACACGCTGTTCCCGGATCCCTTCGACGTGGATACCTGGAACCTCAACGCGCTCGCCCCGATCACGCGATCGTTCACGCTCGGGCTCGGCGAGTTTCCTATCGACTTCAACCAGCCAAAGTGGGGCGCCTGGTGGCAGGATGACTGGCACCTGAGCTCCACGTTCACGCTCAACCTCGGGCTGCGCTACGACCTGACGCAGAACGCCTGGGCCAACGAGCACGAAGTACCGTTCATCATGGAAGGCGGACGGAAGGGCGACACGAACAACATCCAGCCGCGTCTCGGCTTCGCCTGGCAGGCGAATGACAAGACGGTGGTGCGCGGCGGGTCTGGGCTCTATTTCGGCGACGTGCTCTCCACCACCACGATGTGGGCGATCGGCAACACGCAGATCGCGACGATCGTCGTCCCCAACGACGGCCGGGCGGACTTCGTGACCAACCCGTTCAACGGCGTGGCGCCCACGTACGCGCAGGCCGTGGCGCGGTTCTGCCACAACAACAACATCGCGCCCGGGTGCCTCCGCTTCGCGCCCTCCGAAGTCGCGGGGCCCGAGGAGTACGCGCGTATGCCGCGATCGATCCAGAACTCGATCGGGTTCCAGCGCCAGGTCGGCAACAGCACCTCGTTCGAGTCGGACTACGTCTACAACCACACCACCGGTGAAAAGGTTGTCATCCAGAACGTCAACCTGACCTACAACCCGGCGACGGGCGCGAACTACCCGTTCTCGGACATCTCGCGCCGTCCGTTCCCGGCGTTCGGCGAGATCTCGATGTGGCTCTCGGGCGCACGGTCGTCCTACCACGCGGTGCAGAACGTGTTCACGAAGCGCTTCAGCGACAAGTGGCAGGCGTCGGCCAACTACACGCTGGCGTGGCTGTATAGCGCCGATCCGAAGCCGCTGAGCGGCCTCCAGCAGGTGACCATGCCGCTGGCGGCTGACTTCGGCGAGGAGTGGACGCTCGCCGAAACCGACCAGCGGCACCGCGCGGTGTTCAACGGCGTGTATCAGGTGGGGCGCGGCTTCCAGGTCAGCGGCATCTACTTCTACGGCTCGGGTGAACGCTACGAGACGACCTACGGCGCCGACCTGCGGCAGCAGTCGCGCACGTTCAACGTGCCGCGCCTGCGGCCGGATGGCTCGCTGGTGGCGCGCAACAACTTCGTCGGCGAGCCTATCCACCGCGTCGACGCGCGGCTGCAGCAGAGGATTCCGCTGGGCGGCCGCGCCTCGATCGACGGCATCCTCGAGGTGTTCAACCTGTTCAACCGCGAGAACTACGGCGCCTACAACACCGACGAGGCGAGCCCGCAGTACGGCACGCCGGCGCAGAACGCGAGCCTTTCGTACACGCCGCGTGCGATGCAGTTGGGCTTCCGGGTGACGTTCTAGAACACCGTTGTCGGTTGTCGGTTGTCGGTTGTCAGCAATTGCTTGCTTCCGACAACTGACAACTGACAACTGACAACTGGCAACATCAAGCGCTGCCGGGCAGTGCTACAACCGCCCCACACTTCGCCAGGTCCGTCCGGCAACCCGCAGCTTTCGGAGAATCACGATATGAACCGTCTTTCGCGGGCGTTCTTTATCCTTGCGCCCCTGGTGCTCATCGCCAGTGTCCTGACGACTGCACCCGCGTGGGCGCAGGGCTCCACGGCCGAACTGAACGGCCGTGTGACCGATTCGAGCGGCGCGGTGCTGCCGGGTGTCACCGTCACCGCGACGCAGACCGCGACCGGACTGGTGCGGAGCGTGGTGACCGACGGCGACGGTAACTACCTGATCTCAAATCTGCCTACCGGGCCCTACCGCCTCGAAGTGTCGCTGCCAGGGTTCAAGAACTACGTGCAAACGGGGCTCGTGCTGACGGTCGGCGCGACGCCGACGGTCAACGCCGCCCTCGAGCTCGGTTCGCTCGAGGAGACGGTCACGGTCGACGCGGCGGCGCCGCTCGTGGACGTCCGCAGCGCCGGCATCAGCTCGGTCGTGGAGAACGAACGGATCGTCGAGCTGCCGCTCCAGGGTCGCCAGGTGACCGACCTGCTCGTGCTCTCGGGCGCCGCGGTGCAAACGGATCGGGCGACGGCCCGCGTGATGCCGGGCGGCGTGAAGATCGCGGTGGCCGGCGGCCTCGAGACCGGCGTTGGCTACACCCTCGACGGCGCGACGCACAACAATCCGCAGGAGAACGTCAACCTGCCGCTGCCGTTTCCCGACGCGCTCCAGGAATTCCGCGTCGCCACCAGCGGCCTCTCCGCACAGAACGGATTCAAGTCGGCGGCAGCGGTCAACGCGGTGACCAAGTCGGGCACCAATCGATTCTCTGGGAACGCGTTCGAGTTTCTCCGCCACCACCGGTTCAACGCGACGAGCCCGTTTGCGTCGATTGGCCCCGATGGCAAACGGAACCACGACGGTCTCAAGCGCAACCAGTTCGGCGGCACGCTGGGCGGTCCGATCGTGAAGGACCGGCTCTTCTTCTTCGGGGCGTATCAAGCCACTCCGACGCGCAAGAGTCCGCCCTCGAACATCGCCTGGGTGCCCACCCCGGCAATGCTGGCGGGCGACTTCACGGCATTCACGTCTCCGGCATGCAACGGCGGCCGGCAGGTGACCTTGCGGGCGCCGTTCGTGAACAACCGGATCAACCCCGCGCTCTTCAGCCCGGCCGGGTTGAACCTCGCCCGCCGTCTGCCGAGCACGACCGATCCGTGCGGCCAGATCACCTACGACGTCCAGGAGGACTCCGACGAAGCGCAGATGCTCGCCAAGATCGACTATCAGACCGGCACCAGGCACTCCTTCTTCGGCCGCTACCTGTTGACCACGTTCAAGCAGGAGCCTGGATACGCCGGCGGGTCCGACAACGTGCTCAAAACCTCCGCCAAGGGCGCGGACATGGCTTCTCACTCGACAACGTTTGGCGCCACCACGGTGCTCAGCTCGTCGGTCGTCAACGCCCTGCGGTTCGCGGTCAACAAAGGCAAGGTGGACGTCTTCCAGACCCCGTTCTTCTCGCCGAAGGACATCGGCGCGAACCTGCACTCCTACGTTCCGGGCTACATGACGGTCAACGTCCTCCCCAGCTTCCTTATCTACGACTCGAACTCGGCCAAGGCGCTGTTCCTCAACGACACCTACCAACTGGCCGAGGACCTGACGGTCGTGCGGGGCAACCATCAGTTCGGCGTCGGCACCAACCTGCAGTACTTCAAGGGCAACCTCACGTCGACGTCGCGCTCCAACGGCAACTGGATCTTCAACGGTTCGGCCACGGGACTGGCGCTCGCGGACCTGCTGGTCGGCCGCGTCACCAGTGTCGAGCATGGCGGTCCCAACCGGGTGATCGTCAACAACTGGCACATGGGCTTGTATGCGCAGGATTCGTGGCGCGCGTCGAGCCGCGTCACCGTCAACGTGGGCGCCCGGTGGGAGCCCTACTTCGGCCAGAACGTCGAGAACAACGCGATCGCGATCTTCAAGAAGGAGAACTTCGACAAGGGGATCAAGAGCCAGGTGTTCCTCAACGCGCCGGCTGGCCTGATCTATCCGGGCGACGAGGGTTTTCCGTCGGGACAGACGGGGTTGAACATCCAGTGGTGGAACATCGCGCCGCGGCTGGGCGTGGCGTGGGACGTTCACGGAGACGGCCGCCTCGCACTGCGTTCGTCATACTCCATGGGCTACGACTTCATGTCCGGCGAGTACCACAACATCAACTCGTCGGCCCCGCCATTCGGCAACCGCTCGACGGTGGTCGATCCTCCAGGCCTGCTGGACGACCCGTATCGAGCCGTCGGGGGCGACCCCCATCCCATCGTGACCGGGCCCAATACCCCGTACGTGCCGTTCGGCGGCTTCGGCACGATGGACCCCGGCATCAACTCGCCCCGGGTGCAGTCGTGGAATGTCACGGTCGAACAGCAGCTCGGATCGGAGTGGGGGTTGAGCGCCAGCTACCTCGGGAGCTACTCGGACCGGCTCTGGACGCCGATTGCCCAGAATCCTGGCATCTTCATGGGGCTGGGTCCCTGCACGCTCCGCAACGGCGTCACCTACCCGGTGTGCTCGACCAACGCCAACCTGAACTTCAGGCGCGTGCTGTATCAGCAGAACCCGAGGGAGGCCGCGTTCATCGGCGGGCTGGATCTCCACACGGACGTGGGCAACCAGAACTATCGAGGCCTGAAGCTGACGGCGCAGCGCCGCTCTACCAGCGGTGTGAGTCTCAGCGGCAACTACACCCTGGGGCGTTGCTTCGGCATTGCGACTACCAGCCGCTTTACGCAGACGAGCGGCGGCCTGGTGAACCCGGATGACCCGTCCTACGACGCTGGTTATTGCGACCAGGATCGGCGGCACCTGGCGACGCTGACGGCCGGATACGAGACGCCGGAAGTGGCCAACGCGGCGCTGCGCGCCCTGGTGTCGCATTGGCGGCTGTCGGGGATCCTCACCGCGCAGTCGGGGCGGCGGCTCAACATCATCAGCGGCATCGACAACGCGTTCACCGGCATCGGCAATCAGCGGCCCAACCAGGTCAGCGACGACTTCTACCCGGAGACCCGGACGCTGACGAACTACTTCAACCGGGCGGCGTTCGCGCAGCCGGCGCCAGGCACGCTGGGGAACCTTCCCCGCAATGCCCTGGTCGGCCCGAATTACTGGAACATCGACCTGGCGGTGTCGAAGATCTTCGCCGTGGCACCGACGCAACGGCTGGAGCTCCGCCTCGAGGCGTTCAACCTCCTGAATCACTTCAACTGGGGCGATCCAACGACGACACCTCAGAATTACAACGTGAATTTCAACGCGGGCACGTTCGGCCGGATCACGACGCAGGCCGGGACGCCGCGCATCATCCAGTTTGGAATCAAGTACGATTTTTAGTCCGGTTGGAGGCGCGCATGAAAATGACACTCGGCTTCTTATTCGCTCTGCTGCTCGCATCGATCCCCGCATCGGCGCACCATGCGTTTGCGGTGGAGTTCGATGCGAAGAACTGCTCCGACATCAGCGGAGTCCTCACCAAGGTGAATTACGAGAACCCGCACGCGTACCTCTTCGTGGATGCGAAGGAGGGGGGCAGCGGGCCGGTGGTCGCCAAGACGTTCCAGCTCTCGTCGACGTCGAACCTGAAACGTGGCGGCGCCACGCTGCCGGTCCTGAACGCCAGCCTCGGCAAGGAAGTCGTTGTCAGGGGCTGCGCATCGAGGAACGGCGAGGACAACCGCTACGCGGCGTCGTTCATCAAGCTCGCCGATGGCACCGTGCAGAGGCTCGGCCAGGACGTCGAAGGCATCTTCGGCACCAAGATCTGGAGATAGCCATGAACAGGTACATGGGCGCGCTGCTGGCGGCGACCCTCGTGCTGCCGATCGCAGCCGCTGCGCAGGATCCCGCGGGCGGGGCAGGCCCCTCGACTCCGCTCGGGACAGGCCCCTCGACTTCGCTCGGGGCAGGCAACCAGACGTTCGTCGAGGCTCGCGGCAGCGTCAAGCCGGTGCCGCTGCCCCCTGGCGGCCCGACGCCGCGGATGTCGGACGGCAAACCCGACCTCTCAGGCGTGTGGTTTCCCGGGCCGACCGGCAAGGCGAATGCCTGGAGCACGGAGCGTGAGGCACCGCAGAAACAAGACCCGATCCCGTTTCAGCCGTGGGCTCAGGCCAAGTACGACAGCCTGACGCGGGTCGACCTGGAACTCGCCAGCCCCAACGTCAACTGCACGCCCGTCGGCACGCCCGGGATGTTTACCGACAACGCCTACGTGCATCAGATCAGCACCAAGCCCGGGCAGCTCATTCACCTGATCGAGAACAACAACCGGTGGCGCGTGATCCATACCGACGGGCGGCCGCACAAGCCGGCCGGCGAGCTGGAGCCCTTGTACTACGGCGACCAGACCGCCAGGTGGGAAGGCGACACGCTGGTGATCGACTCGATCTCGATCGACGAACGCGCCCACATTCAGGACGGCTGGTTCCACAGCGACCAACTGCACGTGATCGAGCGCCTGCGCCGCCCGTCGATGAACTACCTGGAGTACCAGTACACGATTGAGGATCCGAAGGTCCTGACCAGCCCGTGGACATCGGCGTGGGAGAGGCTGTCGCTTTCGGTCAACAACGAAGATCTGACAGAGAACTTCTGCACCAACAACGAGAACGTCGACCAGCTCAGGAAGCTGCAGGGGATCGAGAAGAGCAAGAAGTAGTCAACTTCAAGTCTCAATTGCCGCCGCCAGCTTCACCGCCTGGACGATCTCTGGATACGAGGCACAGCGGCAGAGATTTCCGGACAGGTAGTGGCGGATCTGATCGTCGGTGGGATGCGGGTGCTGCTCGAGCAGTTCTTTCGTCATGAGCACCATGCCAGGGGTGCAGAAGCCGCACTGAAACGCGCCCTTTGCCACGAAGGCCTGCTGCACGGGATGGAGGACGCCGTCCTTCGCCAGTCCTTCCACCGTCACGAGGTCGGATCCGTCCACGAACGCCGCGAGATAGAGGCACCCTGACACCGCGGTGCCGTCGACCAGCACGGTGCAGCAGCCGCACAGGCCCTGCGCGCAGCTCTCGCGCGCGCCGAGCAGCGCGCACTCGCGCTGCAGCACCTCGACCAGCGTCTCGTAGACCGCGATCCGGGCGCTGACCGCGCGGCCGTTCAGCGTGAAACGGATGGTGCGCGTGTCGTCGGTCATCTTGTGGGCCGTCCGGACTGATTGAGTACGAGGCACAACAAGCCTCCAAGCGCGGTCAGCGGGCCGCGACAACGGAGCGGCCCGGAAGTGATCACGAGATACATACCATTAGTCTCCCAGGGGGCGGTTGTCGGCCTCGCGAATGGCCCGAAGCACGCGCTCCGGCGTCAGCGGCAAGTCGTAGACGATGACCCCGAGCGCGTCGTAGAGCGCATTGGCGATCGCCGGCGACGGGCTGAACACACCGGTCTCTCCCACGCCCTTCGCGCCGTACGGACCGTTCCGGTGCGGCTCTTCGACGTATCCCGCCGAGATGTCGGCCGGCACGTCGAGGAAGCCCGGAATCTTGTAATCCGCGAGGCTTGCATTCACGACCTGGCCATCGCTGAAGACCATTTCCTCGAACAGCGTGAACCCGACCTGCATGATCGCCGCGCCGGTGAGCTGGCGATCGACCGATCCCGGGTTGATCGCCCGTCCCACGTCCGCCACGTTCACGAGCTTGGTCACGGTGATCCGGCCGGTCTCGGTGTCGACCTCGATTTCGGCGCCGGCGCCGCCGAGCATCCAGTAGGGCGTCACGTCTGGAGACTGCCCGGTGACTGGATCCTGCTTCTTGTGCGGCGGCGCGTACGAGCCGGCGCCGACGATGGTGCCCGCCTGCATGGCGAAGCGGGCGAGCATCACCTCGCGCATGGTCATGCGGGCGCCGCGGCTCGAGACGACCTCGGCATCCACGCACTCGAGGTCTGACGGATCGGCGTCGAGCGACGCCGCCGCGATGCGAAACACCTGCGCGCGAACGTCCTCGGCCGCCGCGCGCACGGCGTTGCCCATGTGGAACGTCGATCTGGAGCCGAGCGTGGCCATGTCGTACGGCGTCACGTCGGTGTCTGGACGAACGACCCGTACTGATTCAACCGGAATGCCCAGCACCTCGGCCACGATCTGCGCCATCGCGGTGTCCGACCCCTGGCCCATGTCTACAGTGCCGCAGTGCAGCACGCAGCTCCCGTCTCCGTTCAGCAGCACGATCGCCACCGACGTGGTCGGCGAGATGCAGGCCTTGAGGCCGATTCCCAGCCCGCGGCCGCGGCGAATGATGCCGGATCCACGGTCGAAGGGACGCGTCCAGTCCATCCGCTTTTCCAGCAGATCGAGCACGGCGTCGATCTCCATGTCTGAGATGATCGTGCCCGTCGCGTGCGGACGACCCTCGCGCAGGACGTTGCGGCGGCGGAACGCCAGCGGATCGATGCCCATCTCGCGGGCGATGATGTCGGCCTGACGCTCGTAGGCCCAGACGAGCTGCGAGATGCCGAAGCCTCGCAGCGCGCCTGCCGGCGGGTGGTTCGTGTAGACGGCGTAGTTGTCGAGCGCGACGTGCTCGATGTCGTACGGGCCGGCGGCGGTAAAGCCAGACTTCTGCGTGACGCGCGGTCCGATGTCGGCGTAGGCGCCGCCGTTCCAGTAGGTCTCGACCTCGCGGGCGATCATGCGGCCGTCGTTCTTGACGCCGGTCTTGATACGCACGGTCGCGCCGTGCTTCGTGATCGTGTAGAACTGTTCGTCCATCGACAGCGCGATGCGCACGGGCTTGCCGACCAGGAGCGCGCAGACGGCCACGAGCGCTTCGAGCTTGATGTACAGCTTCGCGCCGAAGCCGCCGCCGAGGAACGCGGTGCGGACGCGAACGCGGTTCTCCGCCCACCCGAGCAGCCGGCTCACTTCCGCCCGGACAAACGACGGGCTCTGCGACGCCGTGTGGATCGTGATGCCGTCGCCGTTCTTCTCAGCCAGCGATACCAGCGGCTCGAAGGTCGCGTGTGTCACCTTGCCGGTGCGGAACGTGTGCTCGAAGATGCGATCGGCCTCGGCGAATCCTTTCGCCACGTCGCCGCGGCGGACGCGCGCGTCGAGCGCCACGTTGGTGCCAGACCGCCCGCCGAGGTGCTTGAGATCGGTGAACATGCCCGCCGGCTTCAACACGTCGTGGATGACCGGCGCATCCGGGCGGGCCGCCGCGATCTCGTCGAACACCGCGTCGAGCGGCTCGTACTCGACCTGAATGAGGTCCGCGGCCTCTTCCGCAATGTGCGGGTCGGTGGCCAACGCGACTGCCACCGGCTCGCCCACGTGGCGAACCTTGCCGTGCGCGAGGATCGGCTGGTCGTGAAAGGCGGGCCCGTAGTACGGATTCGGCACCAGCGTCATCACGTCCTGGATGGTGATCACGGCGTGCACGCCCTCGAGGGCGAGGGCGGCGCTCGCATCGATGCCGACGATGCGTCCGTGGGCGAGTGCGCTGCGATGGATCTTGCCGTACAGCATCCCGGGCAGGCGCAGGTGATGGATGTACTCGACGCTGCCGGTGACCTTGGCGCGGCCTTCCAGGCGCGACACCGACTGGCCCACGCTGCGAAGGTCGATCTTCGGTGGTGCGGCGGTGCTCATTCGGTCCGTCTCCCAGGGGCGTGCAAGGCGTCCGCGAGCGCGCGGCGCGTGTGCACCCGCACCATCTCACGCTTGTACGCGGCGCTGCCGCGGATGTCGGCCATCGGTTCGATCGAGTCGGCCGCTAGGTCCGCCGCCGCCGCAAACGTCTGTGGCGTCGGCGCGGCGCCCACGAGCGCCGATTCGGCGTCGGCCACGCGCAGAGGGCGTTCCGTGGCCGCGCTGACCGCTACCCGCGCCTCCGCGATCCGACCCGCGTCGGTGCGGTACCACACGGCGACGCCGACCGACGGCCAGTCGTCTGCCGACAGCGCCGCGAACTTCGCGTATGAGGTGTGCACACCCGTTGGCTGGGCAGGGATCTCGATGTCGGTGATCAGCTCGTCGCGCGCGATCGAAAGCTGGTAATAGCCGACGAAGAGGTCGCCGACGTCGATCCAGCGCTCGCCGCGCCGGCTCACCGCGCGGACGCGCGCCCCGAGCGTCAGCAGAATCGGCGGCAGATCCATGTGCGGATCGCCATGCGCGAGGTGTCCGCCCAGCGTCGCCACGTTGCGGATGCGCACGTTCGAGAGCGTGCGAAGCGCCCGGCTCATCACCGGAAGAGCGGCGGCAATCCGCGGCGATCGCTCCAGTTCGGTCAGCGTCGTCATCGCGCCGATCGTGAGGCCCCCGCCTGCGTCCTGGCGCACGCCGCGCAAGGCGCCGTTCACGCGGCGCAGGCTGACGAGGCGAACCGGCTGAAAGAGCCGCGCCTTCATCATCAGCATCAGCGCGGTGCCGCCGGCAATCGCCCGCACCGCCGCGTCGTCCGGGTCCAGGGAGGCGACGGCCTCGTCGACGGTGGCCGGTTCCACCAGCTCGAAGTTCTTCATGCCGGCCCTTCTGCGTCGCCCCGCTCGATCGCGCCGCCCTCGATCGCGCCGTCCTCGATCTCTTTCTTCAGGTTCGCGCCGAACTCACGTGCCATCTTTGCGCTCGTCGCCTTGAAGACCGGCTGGCCGAGGCCCCCGAGCCTGCCCGTCAAGCCGACCTCGGTGGCGTAGCGCAGCGTCGTGCGGCGTTCGCCGGTTTCTTCCAGATTCAGGCGGGCGGTGGCGACGACGTGGCCGGCCAGCCCCACCGCGTCGCCGGTAATCTTTGCCTCGAGCGTCTCCGGCGCGTCAATCCTGGTGACGTCGATGGTCACGTTGAAACTCAACTTCATGAAAGCCACCTGGCTGGTGAGCACGGCCGTGTACCGGTCGGGTGAGAGCTCGCGCAGGTCGTGACATCCGGGGATGCAGCGCGCCAGGCGCATGGGATTCCGTACGACCGCGAACGCGGTCGCGCGATCGACATCAACTGTGATTTCTCCCGTGGTTTCGACCGCCATTGATTTAGCGATACCACGGTATTGAAGATTGATCCACTGCCGCCGGGACGGGCATACATGGGATCATGTCACACGCTGAGCGCTTCGACTCCGCTCAGGGCACGCGCCCCGGGCTCGCCGTTGTCATCTCGCCGCCCGTCTCGCTGATGAAAGACGTGCGCACAAGGGAGGGGGCTTGCGTTGACCCTTGGGAGGCCGCTGCTGCTTCCTCAAAGCTTCCTGCGGCGACGGCTGCGAGCGCGAGGATGTGTGACCGAGTCATGTGTCGGTATCGCTCGCGAGCCATGGAACACCGGACGTGGAGTCGTGGCATCCTAGATTAAGGGTCTCGCACATGGATATCGAAGCGTCGCTCCGATCGGGCAGGGGGCATGAGATGGCCGGGGCACTGGCGGCGGCCGAAGATGAGTACCGCCGCGTGCTCGACGCCGTCAGGGGAACCGAGTCGGGGGTCGAGCGCGAGGTGACAATCAACCTGGCGCGGCTCTGCGCCAACGATGGCCGGGAGTTCGAGGCACTCGCCCTCGCCACGTACGCGCGCGACGAGTCCGCCCGTGCGGGCGATCTCTGGCGGCTGGCCCTCGCCCAGATGCAGATGGCCAATGCCCTCGACGGGATTGAGGATTACGCGAGCATCCCGGCCGTCCTCGACCGCGTCGAGCAGGCACTCGATCTGCTGGAACCCTGGCAGACCGCGCGGTTGCGCCTCTCCGTCGTGCTGCATCGGGCGCGCCTGGCCGCCAACCTCGGCGACGTCGATCGGGCTCGCGCGGATCTCGAGCGCGCGGACGTCGCCTCGCGTGCGGCCAACGGACAGCCGGTGCCGGCGCGCATCGCGTGGTTCGTGAACGTCGTCGCCCTCAACGCGGCAGGCCGCTTCGCCGAAGTGGAGCCGTGGCTCGAGAGGACGCCGCCGTCCGAGGGCATGGTCCGGCGCGAGCTCGAGTATGCCGAGCAGCGCGTCCGATGCCTGCTTGCCCTGCGTCCGACGCCGGACGGCGTCGAGGCCGCAGCCGCGCTCCTCGCCGCGCTCGGCGGCGCGCCGGTGGGCACCGTGGGAGCGGCCTGGCGGCTGCGGGCCGTGATCGATCTCGGCACCCGTCTGGCGAGCGTCGCCGGTGCATCCGACCTCGCGCGGTCTGCGTGGGACCTGGCGGGCCACGCCATTCTGATCCGCCTGCGTCAGATCGAGAACGGCATGCGCGTGCTGCCTGAAGTGGCGGCTGCCGGAAACGAGGTGTTCGACCTGCTGACCGGGTATCGCGAGCGTTTCCGCGAGCGGCACGAGCAGTTGCTGCGCGAGGTGGCGGCCGCTCGCCCGTGGCCGCCGGTGGACGGCGAGATCATCGCCGTCGAGTCAGGCGTGGCCGTGGCGTGCGCGTGGTGCACACGCGTCCGCACCGTCGATGGACGTTGGGTGCCCATCCGCCAGTTCCTCCCGGAGGAGGGCGAACAGTTCACCCTGTCCCACGGCATCTGCAAAGCGTGCTGGCGACGGTCTGACGTAGCTCTCGATGTCTACGCGCGAACGCGGACTGCCACCTGAGGACCGCTCAACGACCGCACGGACGCTCCTTGAAGTTGGCCGCACCTGGACACCCTGTGGCGCTGGGGAGTTCAGCCAGGGTCCGAGGGAGGTCTGCTCGCCGACGCGCCATCCCTCTTCCGATTCTCTTCGGGCCGCGGGCGTGGGATCATGTCCCCGGTGACGACCTCGCTGCTCGACGACGCGCTCGCGCGGTACTGGGGATACACGACGTTCCGGCCGCTGCAGCGCGACGCGATGGACGCCGTGCTCCAGGGCCGCGACTCGCTGCTGGTGCTGCCGACCGGCGGCGGCAAGTCGCTCTGCTTCCAGGCGCCCGCGATGGTGCCCTTCGACTCCGCTCAGGGCAGGCGCCCCCGCCTGGCGGTCGTGATCTCTCCGCTCATTTCGCTGATGAAGGATCAGGTGGACACGCTCGTTGGCAACGGCGTGCCCGCCGCGCTTTACAACAGCTCGCTCTCGCCAGCAGAGAAGAGCGGGGTCATCGCTGGCCTCCGGGCGGGACGCTATCGCCTGCTGTATGTCTCGCCCGAGCGGTTGGTGGGCGAGGGGAGCGACGGCTTCCTGTCGCTGCTCGCGTCGTGCGGCGTCAGCTTCGTTGCCGTGGACGAGGCGCACTGCATCAGCCAGTGGGGCCATGACTTCAGGCCCGAGTACCGCCAGCTCGCGCGGCTGCGCCAGCTCCTCCCCGGCATCAGCATCCACGCCTATACCGCCACCGCGACTGCCCGTGTCAGGCGCGATATCGCGACCCAGCTCGGCCTGCAGGACCCGGTCGAGCACGTCGGCTCATTCGATCGTCCGAATCTGGTCTACCGCGTCTTGCCACGCGCCGTCCTGAAGCGCCAGCTGCTCGACGTCCTGTCGCGCCACCGCCAGGAGGCCGGCATCATCTACTGCACCTCGCGCCGCGAGGTGGATGCGCTGTCGGCATGGCTGACGGCCGAGGGCACCCCGGCGCTGCCGTACCACGCCGGTCTTGGCGAGGCCGAACGCAGTCGCAACCAGGACGCGTTCCTCAGCGAGCGGGTGGACGTGATCGTCGCCACCGTGGCGTTCGGCATGGGGATCGACCGCTCGAATGTCCGCTTCGTCATCCACGCCGGCTCGCCCAGATCCATCGAGCACTACCAGCAGGAATCGGGACGCGCCGGGCGCGACGGCCTCGAGGCTGAGTGCCTGCTGATCTATTCCGCCGCCGACTTCATGAAATGGCGCGTGATGCTCGAAGGCAACGGCGAGCTCACCGACGCCAACGTCACGCTCCTGCGGCAGATGGAGCGGTACGCCGCCAGCGTCGGATGCCGTCACCAGCATCTCGCGGAGTACTTCGGCGATCGCTACGACAAGGTCGGCTGCGGGGCGTGCGACTACTGTCTCGACGAGCTCGAAACCGCCGCTTCGCCCGTCGTCCTTGCCCGGCAGATCCTCTCCTGCGTGGTCCGCGTTGGTCAGCGCTTCGGCGCGATGCACGTCGCCAGCGTGCTGCGCGGGCATGCCAGCGATCAGGTCGTCGCGAGGGCGCACGACAAGCTGAGCACCTTCGGCCTGCTGCCGAACGCCTCGGTGGCCGAGGTGCGCGGCTACATCCAGCAGCTCACGGCGCTCGGCCTGTTGCGGCTGACCGACGATGCGTATGCGGTGCTCGCGCTGACCGCCAGGGGACTCGCACTGCTCAAGGACGAACACAGCTTTCCGGAATTGAGGTTGGCTCGCCAGCGGCCGCCGCGAAAGGACGAACCGCGCACGCGCTCGCGAGTCGAAACAGAATCGTGGCAGGACGTCGATCGCGCGCTGTTCGATCGGCTGCGTGCCGTGCGTCTCGAGACCGCACGGGAGCGCGGTGTGCCTCCCTACGTGATCTTCCACGACGCCACGCTTCGCGAGATGGCCCGCGTTCGGCCGACCTCGATCGATGCGCTG
The DNA here is from genome assembly GCA_947465645.1 of Acidobacteriota bacterium. The sequence goes on from CANIBQ010000003.1 coordinate 59,942, forward strand.
CTCTCCGTCAAGGGCATCGGCGCGCGCAAGGCCGACGACCTGGGCGAGATCTTCCTCTCCGCCATCCGCGGGCATGGTTCGCAGCCGGACACGGCCACCGAGCCCTCCAAATCCACGCTGTGACGCATCGAGGATCGGAGCTGGACACGGTGGGCGCCGATAACATCAGCACGATGAGAGGCGAGGTCACAGCTCCCGACGTTGCCGCGCGGCCGCTCGTCCCTGGTATCCGCTTGATGCAGGCGGTACTGGGACTGGCCTGCTTCGGCATTGGCGCGGTCGGTGCAGTCGTTCCCGGTCTCCCGACGACCGTGTTCCTGCTCGGCGGCTCGTACTTTCTGACCCGCAGTTGTCCGGCGCTCGAGCGACGGCTTCGACGGAGTCCGATGTTCATGCCGTACGCGGTCTTCCTCGACGGGGCGACGCCGCTGCCTCCGCAGGCGCGCCGTGCGGCGATCGCCGCCATGTGGACGTCGATTGTCGCGAGCGCGGCGCTCCTGGCATGGCGCGGCGCAGCCCCCTTCGCCCTTGGAGCCCTCGTCGCCGCCGGCCTGGCAGGCACGGGAGTCATTCTGCGCTTCCGTCGGCGTTCCTAGCGACTCCCTCGACCGGCGCACGTGGCCGGGTTCAATAGCCACCGTCGGCTTCCTGGGTCACTTCGAAAACAATCTCGTTCACGGTCTTTATTAGGCTATCTGCGCTCGACCGAGCAAGGAAAAGCAGGGCCGGCGGCGTTGATTCGGCGATCGGTCAGACCGCAATCGGCATGACCTCGCGTTCGATCCTGCGGGCGTTGGCAATCTCCGCGAGACGCAAATCGTAGATCGCCTGCAGGTTCAGCCACGAGTGGGCATCGCCACCGAAGTAACGCGCCAGGCGCATGGCCGTATCCGCGGAGACTCCGCGCCGTTCGCGCACGATGTCGTGAATCCGCGGCGCCGGCACGTGAAGCACCTTGGCCAGCGCGTTCGCGGTGAGGCCCGCAGGCCGCAGGAAGTCCTCACGCAACACTTCGCCGGGGTGGACCGGCCGCATACCATTCTTGATCTTCATCGCCCCGCTCCCGTCAGTGATAGTCCGCAATCTCGACGTCCTCCGGCCCGGCGGCGGTCCAACGAAAACAAATACGCCACTGGTCGTTGATCCGGATACTGTGCTGGCCCTTCCGATCGCCCTTGAGCGCTTCCAGATAATTGCCGGGAGGCGACTTCAGAAACTCCAGCGTCGCGGCCGCATGAAGTTGTGTCAACTTTCGCGTGGCCACGGCCAGGATGGCTCCGAAACGCTTCGACTTTCCTGTCTCGAACAGCCTCCGCGTGTCCGTAGAGCGAAAGCTCTTGATCACGTACCGACAGTATAACGGATAACGTTACACGGCAACCCGTCCTGGCGTGCGCGCAAGGCCGACGACCTCGGAGACATCTTCCTTGCCGCGATTCGAGATCACCAGCCACGGTCCGTCTGAAGCCGGACACGACGAGCCACGCGTTCTCGGCTGAAGGAGCACCGAACGGTGAGCAACCGGAGTAGACTCCCCCCGTCGGTCACCCTGGCACACACGGCGGCACACACAATAGTCGGTGGATACTGACGCCGTGAGGCCGGATCGACCGGAGGTCGCGCACATGAAAACACGTTCGTCGCCCTGCTGGGCGTCGCCGTTGCCCTTCTCATGGTTTCAGCATCGGCCTTCGCGCACCACGGAATGACAACCTACGACCTGCAGCGCCGGATCACCATGAAGGGGACGGTCGCAAGGTTTGATTTCGCGAATCCTCACGTTCTGCTCTACTTCGACGTGAAGGACGTCAACGGCACAGTCGTGCCATGGGTTGGCGAAACCGGCAGTCCGAACATGATGCGCAGAGATGGCTGCAAGAACGGGTCCCCGAGCATGCGTTTCCTGAAGGCTTACACCAGACCCTGGAGTGGGCAGAAGATCTTTCGGGCTGACAACTTCTTGTGGAAGGAACCCGGCTGGTCATATACGTAACACGTCGGATTTAGGCATGATGATCCTGCAGGCGCGTCGTGCGCCCATCCTGACGTACACGAAACACCACGCACACCGGACACCACCTACACATGCCCCTCGTCACGCTCGATCACGTCTCGCTCGCCTACGGATACCTGCCGCTGCTCGACGACGCGAGCGTGGAAATCGAGCAGGGTGAACGCATCTGCGTCATCGGCCGCAACGGCACCGGCAAGTCCACGCTGCTTCGGGTGGTCGGAGGCGAGGTGAAGCCCGATGAGGGCCGCGTCTGGAGGCAGCCGGCGCTGCGCATCGGACGTCTGGCGCAGGACGCGCCGCTCGAGGACACGCGGCCGGTGTTCGAGGTGGTGGCTGAAGGTCTCCCGGACCTCGGCGATGACGAGTGGCAGCGGGAGTCGCGCGTCGACCGGGTGCTGTCGCGCCTCGACCTGCCGGCCGACGCCAGCGTGGCCACGTTGTCGGGGGGATGGCGGCGCCGCGTGCTGCTGGCGCGCGCGCTGGTCGGCGAGCCCGACGTCCTCCTGCTCGATGAGCCGACCAACCATCTCGACATCGAGTCGATGACGTGGCTCGAGACGTTTCTCATCGACTACCCGGGCGCGATCGTGTTCGTCTCCCACGACCGTGTCTTCCTTCAGCGCGTCGCCACGCGCATCGTCGAGCTCGATCGAGGCCACCTGACGTCGTGGCCGGGGGATTACGCCGCCTTCGTGCGCAACAAGGAAGCGGCTCTGGCGACCGAGGCGGTGCAGAACGCGAAGTTCGACAAGAAGCTGGCTGAAGAAGAAGCGTGGCTGCGCCAGGGAATCAAGGCCCGGCGCACGCGCGACGAAGGTCGCGTGCGCGCGCTGCTGTCGATGCGGAACGAACGGGCGGGCCGCCGCGAGCAGGCGGGCACCGTGCGCCTGCAGGCCGATGCCGGCGAGCGCTCCGGGCAGATGGTGCTCGAAACCAAGGGCGTGTCCAAGGCGTTCGGACCGAAGCAGGTCGTCGCGAATGCCACGGTGCGCGTGATGCGCGGAGACCGTGTCGGCCTGATCGGACCCAACGGATCGGGGAAGACGACGATGCTGCGGCTGCTGCTTGGCGAGCTGGAGCCCGACACGGGAGAGGTGCGGCAGGGAGCGAACGTCCAGATCGCGTACTACGATCAGCAGCGCGAGCAGCTCGACCCCGAACGCACGGTGTTCGACACGATTGCCGATGGCCACGACATGGTCACGGTCAACGGGCAGGAGCAGCACGTCCACGGTTACCTTGCGAACTTCCTCTTTCCACCGCAGCGCGCAGCGTCACCGGTGAAGGCGCTGTCGGGTGGCGAGCGCAACCGCCTGCTGCTCGCGCGCCTGTTCACGCGGCCGGCGAATCTTCTCGTGCTCGACGAGCCGACCAACGATCTCGACATCGAGACGCTCGAGCTGCTCGAGGCGCTCCTGACTGAATGGCCGGGCACGCTCCTCCTGGTCAGCCACGACCGCGCGTTCATCGACCACGTCGTCACGAGCACGCTGGTCTTCGAAGGCGAAGGCCAGGTGCACGAGTACGTCGGCGGATATACCGACTGGATGAGGCAGAAGAGGCACCCGAAGCCGAAGAAGTCAGAACCGAGAACCGGAAAAGTCGAACCCGGAACCCGGAGCCCCGAACGCACGACCGCGAGTTCCGCGGGTTCAGCCAGCGTAGCGGGCAGCAAGAGCAAGCTCTCGTTTAAAGAACAGAAAGAGCTAGAGAAGTTGCCTGTGAGGATCGAAGGTCTCGAGACCGAGCAGCAGCAACTGAACGAGGTGGTCGCGGCACCGGGGTTCTACAAGGAAGGCGCGGAAAAGATCCACCAGACACTGTCACGTTTGGAGCAACTCCAGGAGGCGCTGCTCGACGCCTACGCCCGGTGGGACGAGCTCGATTCCCGCTTCAAGGGCTAGCTCCGGAGGCCTGTGTTGAACACCTTCCCACGGCAGCGCGACCCGCATGCAGGGCGACCGGTTTCGCCACGCGGCCGTCTTTCTGCGGTGGCGGCCCGATAAGCCCCCCTCCGAGTGCGGATACGACCAGCTCGAGGTCACCAGCCCTACGAGCTCGACAAGGTTTTCGGGTCGGCCTGTTAGAATAAGAAGTTCACCCCGGCTCGATTCCCGCGTTCAAGGACCTGCGCTCATGATTGCTGTCAGTGGTGTCTCCATGCGTTACGGCTCGAAGGTGCTCTTCGAGGACGTCTCGACGACCTTTCAAGCCGGCCGGCGCTACGGCCTGACGGGGCCGAACGGCTCCGGCAAGTCGACGTTCATGAAGCTGCTGACGGGCGAGCTCGACGCGCAGCGTGGAACGGTCAACCGTCCCGCCAAGCTCGGCGTGCTGCGCCAGGATCAGTATGCGTTCGACGCCTTCCGGGTGATCGACACCGTCATCATGGGCAACCAGCGGCTCTGGAAGGCGCTGGCCGAGCGGGATGCCCTGTACGCCAAGGCCGACATGTCGAACGAAGACGGCATGCGCCTCGGCGAGCTCGAGGGGATCGTCGGCGAAGAGGACGGCTATTCCGCGGAGAGCGACGCCGCCGTGCTGCTCCAGGGGCTCGACATACCCGACGCGCTGCACGACCGGACGATGGCCGAGCTGCAGGGCGGACAGAAGGTGCGCGTGCTGCTGGCGCAGGCGCTCTACGGCCAACCCCAGGCGCTGCTGCTCGACGAGCCGACCAACCACCTCGACCTCGACTCGATTCACTGGCTGCAGCAGTTTCTCAGCCGCTACGAAGGCTCGCTGATCGTCATCTCGCACGACCGGCACTTCCTGAACGGCATCTGCACGCACATCGCCGACATCGACTACGAGACGATCATCACCTACACCGGCGGCTACGACGACATGGTGATGGCGAAGACCCAGATTCGCTCGACCATCGAGGCCGGCAACGTGCAGCGCGAGAAGAAGATCGCGCAGCTCAACGACTTTATCGCGCGGTTCGGCGCCGGCACGCGCGCCAGCCAGGTCACCTCACGCCGCAAGGAAGTGGAGCGGCTGCAGACGACGGAGCTGGCGCGATCGAATATTCAGCGTCCGTTCATCAGGTTCCAGATGAAGCGTCCGTCGGGCAAGGTGGTGCTCGAAGCCGAAGGGCTCGCGAAGGCGTTCGGCGAGACGAAGGTGATCTCGGACTTCGGCGCAATCGTCAACCGCGGCGACAAGGTCGTGCTGGTCGGAAGGAACGGCGCCGGCAAGACGACGCTGCTCAAGGCATTGATGGCCGACGCGCCCGACATGCCCGCCTCTCCCGGGGATCTCGACGCCGGCAAGATGCGGTGGGGCCACGAAGTCTCGATCGGCTACTTCCCGCAGGACCAGACCGGAGAGATCCGGAAAGGCATGACCGTCGTCGAGTGGCTGCACCAGTACGATCCCGAGGCGGCGCGCCAGGAAATTCACGGGCTGCTCGGCCAGATGCTCTTCAGCGGCGAAGAAGGCTATAAGCCGACCGACGCGCTGTCAGGCGGGGAAACGGCGCGGTTGCTGTTCTGCCGCATGATGCTGCAGAAGCCCAACGTCCTCGTGCTCGACGAGCCGACCAACCACCTCGATCTGGAGTCGATCAACGCGCTGAACGTCGCGCTCCAGAAGTTCGAGGGCACTGTGTTCCTCGTGACCCACGACCAGGACCTGCTCGAGGAAGTCGGCACCCGAGTCTGGCAGTTCGATCACGGCCGCATCGTCGATTTCCGCGGCACCTACGAGGAGCTGGCCGGAACGGTCGCGTAGCGGGCCCGGCTCAGGCTCCGCTACGCGACCGCCCACTGCCTACTGCTACTGCCTACTGCTTCACGACTTCGAACCCATCGACGTGCACGTCGAGCTGGTGGTTGATGCGCACGCCGACGAACCCGTCGGTGGCCGCGGTAAGTCCGCTCTTCGGCGTCGTGTGCACCACGGTGCCGTTCACCACATATTGAACGTTGTTCCCGACGCGCACCTCGAGGTTGTTGGTCGAGCGGCCGTCAGCACCCGGCTGCCGGATCGCGGCATGCGCCGTTCTGCCCTGAACGCTCTCGACCTTCTCACCGTTCCGTGCGCTGATGATGAAGGTGCCGTTCTGACCTACGAGAAAATATATGTACTTCTGCGCCGGGCCCTCGATCGCCTCTCCGCCCACGATCAACCCGTAGTAGTTGAGATGTCCGCTGGGCTTCATCAGGTTGAAGTTTGCCTTTGCGGTGTAGTTGCCGGTGGCGCGGTTGGCCGGGTTCCAGAACACGCCGGCCGGGCCGCCGGTGACATGGAAGCCTTTGCCCATGGTCATCACCTTGAGATCCGGGACGTTGTCGGGATCCGAGGCGCTCTGGCTGCGATCGATGCGCACCTGCCAGCCGGCGGGGGCCTGTGCCGCCAGGGGTGCAACCAGTGACATCAGTGCGAACGCGAAGATAAGTGAGGATCGAAGCATCGTGTTTGACTCTCCTGACGTGACAATATATCAGGCCGTTCGGCAGGAGCCATGTTCCCCCGCGACCTGATACAGCCGAGCTTCACCGGGTCGGCGATCTTTTTCCTCTAAATCCCTCGCGCTCCACCTAAAAGCTCCCCTCCGCGGGCAGCCCGCTTTTCTGCAGGTCCGCCACCGATCCGCCAAAACACTCGGGATTCCCGCACTTCAGCTTCTGGTTCACCTTTTGCCTCCGTAGAGATCGTGCAACGGATGAGCGTGAAGAACCGCTTTCGAACCGCAGGAGACAAAATGTCGTTGAAGTCGCCCAGATTACTCGCTCCCTTTAGCGTGATCGGACTGGCCGCGCTGATCGTATCGTGCGGCCAGCAGAGCAATTCGCCGACGGGACCCTCGTCGATCGGCTCCACGCCCGGCTTCGGCCAGCAGGTCGTGGAATACATCGACATGCTCGCCGACCCCGGGACGGGAACGTCTCGCGGGCTCGACGAGGAACCGGCGCCGGCGCCGCTGCCGCCGCCGCCGCCACCACCCGGATCAGGGCCGACGCCGTGGCCGCCCGGACCCCCGCCGCTGGCAATGCCAGGAGTGCCGATGCCGACGCCTCCGAACACCCACTTCCGGGTCAGCGTCAGGGTCGACCCGAACCCCGTGCCCTACAGCGGCGTTCCAGTGGCGTTGTTCAGTTGCCGGGACAACCGCCACACGTGGTACTACGACCAGTTGCTTTCGACCGACACGGGCATTGGCGTGACGCTCACTGAACGCGAGAATTTCTTCGACGGCCGGTTCGTCAGCAGGAATCCGACGACGATCCGGATCGAGGGAAATAACGGCGCCAAGCTCCAGACCAGGTGGTGCAGTGCTTTTCCAGGTCCGCACTACGCCCAGACCCGCTTCAAGGGCAAGGACGACAACGGCGAGCTGATCACCCTCAGCGGACCGTGGGTCCCGATGCTCACCCCGAGATAAACAACGTCCGGCGAGCGGCGGTGCGCAGGCACCGCCGCTCCTGGATCGCAGGTTGCTCACTTTCCAACCGTATGATTGGCCAAGATCTCCGCATCCCCCGAATCGTTAGCATTTCCGCGCTAGCAGTGCTCCTGACCGCCGCCACCGCGCACGCCGCGATCACCAGGGTCGAGCAAGACGACAAGAACATCCTCTATAGCGGTAACTGGTACTCCAACGAGAGTGCCGCGAACAGCGGCGGGACCGCCGCGCTGACCAATACTCGCGGCGCGCGAGTCTCGATCTCCTTCACCGGCAGCGGCATCACGTGGGTCGGCGTCGCCGACGGGTGGTCCGGCCTCGCCACGGTATATCTCGATGGCACGATGTCGGTGGTCAACACCTACGGAAACGGCGGCTACCAGCGGCCGCTCTTTTCCAGGACAGGACTCCCGCCGGGTCCACACACCCTGGCGATCGAGGTCACGCACGAACGCGGTCCGAACACCGAGGGATCGTGGGTGTGGATCGATGCGTTCGACATCGAGAACGGTGAACCCGTGCCGGGCAACCTCGCCGCGTCCGCCGGCCGCGTCGAGGAGACCAATCCAGTGCTCGTCTATACCGGGCGCTGGTACGCGAACCGGAATCCGTCGCACAGCGGCGGCAACGCCTCGCTCGCGATGGATGCCGGATCGAAGGTGGTCATCAACTTCGAAGGCACCGGGATCACCTGGATTGCGTATCGCGACGAGTGGTCAGGCATGGCCAGGGTCTACGTCGACGGCCAGGAGAAGATCACGGTCGATAACTACCTGTCACCCGCGCAGCAGCGCGTCGTCTACAGCATTGGCGGCCTCCCGCCCGGCGGCCACACGCTGACTCTCGAAGTCACCGGTTCGCGCAACCAGAGCGCCAGGGGATCGTGGATATGGCTGGATGCGTTTGATGTAACTCCGTAGTTGTCGGTTGTCGGTTGTCGGTTGTCGGTTGTCGGATAGTGCTGACAACTGACAACCGACAACCGTCTAGGACAATCCGAGGACGTCGGCGATGAAGATATCGGTGATGCGGGGCTCGTAGCGGCCGCGTTCGACGCCCGCGCGCAGGAGCGCGACGGCGTCTGTCGGGGTGAGACTATCGGGCTTGTAGGCCCGCTCGGGACCCTCGGAGACCATCGCATCGTAGTCGTCGGCGATGGTGATGACGTTGATTTCGCGCGCCCACCAGCACCCCTTCGTCCCGGAGCGGTTGGTCTGGTAGTCCTCACCGTGGCGTCGCGCCACCGTCGATACGAACGGATTACTGAGCTCGGTGCGGCCCGCGTCCTTCAGCCGGTCGATCATGCAGGGCCCCTTGCGGCAATGCACGTCGCGGACGATCTCCAACAGCTTCTGCTCGTCGCTTCTCAGGTTCTTGTTTTTCAGCAGGTCGATAAACGGCGCGCAGTCTTCGTGCTGCTTGCCGAGATCGTGCAACAGCGCCGCAAGCATGATGTCCTGCACGGTGATGCGAAGGGAGCTGAGGGCGTCGTCCGATCGGTGCTGGGCGGCGTGCCGGTTGACACAGAGCGCCAGCTCGCCGGCGAGCTTCATGACCCGGAAGTCCGGACAGTATTCGCGTAAGAAATACGTAGTCGTGTATGGCGATCCGTCGACGACGACCTCCTGCTCCCCCGCATATCGCGAGAAGATTTCTTCGGCCAGGCTGTCGATATTGACGTTTGTCTGGATGAAATCAGGAATATCGCTTCGACGTCGGTTCAACGCGGCAGACCCCATCATTGGGGGCATGTTCCAGAATCGTGCCAGGCTGATGTAGGCTGTGCCCATGTCGAGACGCCAGTTCCTCAAGGCCTCGGCTCTCGCCGGCGCTGGGCTCGCCAGTGGCCTCGTGACCTCCGGTGCGGCAGCTCAGCAGAACGCGGCCGCCGGCAGCGCGAAGCGTCCGATCCGCATGCTGATGGGTGGCTACGGGCCGGCATCAAACGGCTTCAGCCTCTCTATGAAGAAGATCGGGGATCGGCTTGAAGCACGGTTCCCCGATCAGGTCGAGGTCAAGTACGTCTACAACATCATGGACCTCGGCTATAGAGGCGAGGACATCCTCTGGCTCGTCGAGCAGGGGGTGTTGACGCTCGGCTACCAGTCGAGCAGCTATTTCACCGAGCGCGTGCCCGACATCGGGCTGGCCGATCTTCCGTTCCTGTTTCCGGATGCCGCGACCGCACGGGCGGCGATGGACGGCCAGCTCGGGCAGGTGATGACCTCGACGATCGAAGGGGGGATGAACTACCGGATCCTCGGCTACTTCGAGAACGGCTTCCGCCACGTGTCCAACCGGCTCAGGCCGGTACACGTGCCGGCGGACTTGAAGGGGATGAAGACGCGCGTCCTTCCCAGCAAGGTGCAGGAGCGCACGTTTCAGCTACTCGGCGCCGATCCGACAATCATGGATCTCTCGGAAGCAATCGCCGCCGTGAAGGCGGGCACGCTCGATGCGCAGGAGAACCCGTTCGCGAACACCGTGACCTACGGCGTTCACCACTTCCACAAGTTCCACTCGGCGACGAATCACTTCTACCTGTCGCGCCCGATCTTCCTGCACCGGCAGTCGTTCGACGGATGGCCGAAGCCGATCCAGGACGAGCTCCGCGCCGCCGTGCGCGACGCCGTCGCCTTCCAGCGCGACATGCACGTGAAGGAAGAGGAAGACGCGATGGTCGCGATCCGCGAGGCCGGCGGCACCATCATCGAACTCACGCCAGAGGAGCACAAGGCCTTCGTCACCGCGGTGACGCCGATCTACGGCGAAGCGCGCACGCAGTTCGGCGCCAAGCTGATGGCGCTCGTCAATCTGTAGTCCGGCTGAAGCCGGACACTACATTGTGCGTACGACACATTGTGCCGACACTACGTTGTGAGTACACGACACTACGAGTACGACTGCTACGTTGTGAGTACGACACTACGTTGTGAGTACGACACTACCTTGTGAGTACGTAGTGTCCGGCTTCAGCCGGACCGGCGTTTTTCCAGCGCCAACAGCCAGTGCTTGCGCCACAGGCCGCCGCCATATCCTCCGAGTTTTCCATCACTGTTCACCACCCGGTGGCACGGGATGACGATCGACATGCGGTTCAGGCCGTTGGCCCGCCCGACGGCGCGCTGACCGCCCGGTGATTCCACGCGCCCCGCAAGCTGCGCGTACGACAGCGTCTCCCCATAAGGAATTCGTACGAGCTCACGCCAGGTACGCTCCTCGAACGGCGTCCCCCTGAAGACGATCGGCACGGTGAAGTCGGTGAGCGTGCCCGCGAAATACTGCTCCAGCTCGCGGCGCGCGTGCGCCAGATGGGCGTGCTCGCCAGGCACGAGCGGTTGCTTCAGGAGCTTCCCCAGCCGTGCGATCTGCGCTTCGAGCATGCGGCGATCCGTGAACTCCAGCAGGCAGAGCCCTTCGTCGGTTGCGCCGGCGATCATCGGGCCGAGCGGCGTGTCGATCGCCGCCGTGACGATGCAGGACGTGTGCTGGCTCTGTCCCGGCGCGATGCCGAACGTGCGCGTGAACGCCTCGCGGAAACCGCTGTGCGACTCCCACCCGGTGCCCAGCGCCACATCGTCGAGCGGGTCGCCGGCGCGAAGCTGCTTGATCGCGCCCGCCAGCCGGCGTCCGCGGCAGTAGGCGTGGAAGGTCATGCCGTAGTGTTCCTGGAAGTAGCGGCGTGCGCGCGCGGGTTCGGCACCCAGCCGGCGCAGGTCCTCGTCGTGCAGCCGCTGGTTCGGATCCGCGTCAACGATGTCGAGGAGCCGCTTCACCCACTCGGGCGAGGCGCCGGGAGGCAGCATCGGATCGCAGCGCAGGCACGGGCGGTAGCCTGCAAACAACGCGTCGTGCACGCTGGCGAAGAACTCAACGTTGGCCGGCAGCGGTTTTCGCGCGCGGCACGACGGCCGGCAGAAAATGCCGGTCGTCCTGACGCCCGTGATGAAGATCCCGTCGTACGCGGGATCGCTTCCAAGAAACGCGCGCTGCATCTCGGTGCGCGAGGGAAGCGACGGGGTGAAGAGGGCCGGCTGTGCGGCGGTCGTGGTGCGATCGGTCATGGCAATCATGGGCTCACGGTAGCGCGCCGCGTCGCGGCGCCGCCACCGAAGAATCGACATTGAATTCTGCCCGATTATCGCTCTCCGCCTCATCTGTTCGCGGAGGCGCGGACCGGGTATTGCAGCTGAACGGGCGGAGGGTTACATGTCCGGACGACAAATTGCTGGTGTGGTGCTCGTGGCGATCGGGATCGTGGCGTTGGTGTGGGGTGGGGTGTTCTGGACGAATGAGAAGACGGTGCTCGACGCGGGCCCGCTTCAGGTGACCACGTCGGATCGGGACGGCGTGAGCGTTCCTCCCATCGTAGGCGGCCTGGTCCTGGTGGGCGGCATCCTTCTGCTGGTCGTGCCGTCCCGGCGCCGCGCGTAGTCAGTTGTCGGTTGTCAGTTGTCGGAAGGCAACGAAGTACCTCGAGGCCTTTCTGACAACCGACAACTGACAACCGACGACCGACAACCGTCAAAAATCGAACTGCGCGCCGAGCCTCAACAGGCGGCCGCTCAGAATCTGCGTGACGTTCTGCCACGCCGGGCCGTAGTTCGTGTTCATGTTCAGGACGTTGCTCGCGTTCATCACGTTGTAGACGTCGAAGTTGCCGCGGATGCGCGCGTTGCCCACCAGGCTGAACAGCCTGGAAAATCGCAGGTCCACCTGCTGCAACCGCGGTCCGAATATCGTCCCCGGCGGGATGATCGGCACGGTGACGTTGGCGTTGCACACCGCCGCCACCCCGCAGGCCGACAGGTTGCGTCCCAGTGACGGCGCGATCGCCGCGTTCGGTACGACCATGTTAGCGAGGATCGCGATGCCGGCGCTGTTCTGATAGATGGCGCTGGTCTGGATATCCCAGAACAGCGGATAGACCACCATGAACTTGGCCTGCGTGCTCGCGCCCCACGGCGGAACGATCCTGCAGTAGTCCGGCCGCGCGTCCTGCGGCGAGTCGACCACCAGGCAATCGTCGGTGACCGTCCGGCCGAGGCTCACACCACCCGACACCTGCCCGCCCTGACCAAACCGCGCATTGATGGTGGCATCCACGCCGTTGTAGACCCTCGTCTTCTCTCCGAAGTCCGACGCGGGCCGCGCCAGGTTGTCGCTCTGGCCGAAGAGCGCCGGCCTCAGGTCGTACAACCCGCAGAGGCGATTGCCGCCGCCTCCAGGCAAGCGGCTGTCGGTGGGGGCGGTGATGCAGAATTCGTTGAAGTCGGCCGGCGTCACCCGCAGGTTGTCGGTGACGAGCAGGCATGTCACGGTGTTGGTCAGCCCGCTGCCGCCGCATTTGCCGCCGTACCACGTCCGGTAGTAGCCGAAGTTGACGCCGATACCGGGCCGCAGCTCGTGCTGCACCGACACCGCGCCCTGCCAGTTGTGGTACTGGTCGTTGAAGCCGGTCAGCGCATCCTCCGAGTACCGCGTGCCCGTCGTCGGCTGTCCGAAACTGAGGTTCGACCAGGGACCGCATTCGCCGTTGGCGGCCGGCGTCGTGAGCACGCAATCGGGGATGAAGTTCCGGTTCGCGTCAGTCCACGTCCGGTTCGTGTTGCGGGTCAGGTTGCTCGACGGGTTGCCCGTCGACACCCTGATGATTTCGGGATACTGGCCGATCGACACCTTGAGCGCCGTCCTGCCGGTACCGAAGAGGTCGTAGGCCGCCCCGAGCCGCGGGTTGAGGTTCTTGTAGTTCGGCACGTTGTCGACCGGCGCGAACCGGCGCTCGGGCACGAAATAGCCCGCGCCGAGGACCTGCTCCGGCGTGGACGCGACGACCTGGTTGAACCGCACGCCGAGGTTCAGCGTCAGCCGACGGATCGTCCACTGGTCCTGCACGAAGGCCGAGTGGTCGATGACCGACTCCTCGAACGTCCATGGCGCGTCGAGCAGCGTGATCTGGTTGGGCACGCCGTTGTTGAACCGGTAGTCCACCGACGTCCCGTACATCGTCTTGTCGAACCCGATCGTCTTGATGTCGCCCTGACTGGTCTGCCGGAAGTTCACGCCGGCCTTGAAGGCGTGCGAGCCGGTGATGTACGACACCGCGAACCGCTGTTGATACTGGCGGCGGGGAACGATACGCGTGGCGACGTTGCCGTAGGTGAGGTTGAGCGCCTGGTCGGTGATCCGGTAGTCGGTGACGGCGACGCCGTCCGCCCGCCCGTCGTTCTGGTCGAGGTTCTGCGCCGCGATGCCGCCTTCGAGCAGGATGCGGTTGGTCGCGGGATTGGTCCACGCCAGGGTCGGGTTGTAGTTCGGATAGTACGCGTGCGGCCCCGCCGCTTCCGGCGTCACCTGGGTGCCGCCGGTCAGCAGGTTGAAGACGCAGTTGCAGTTGTTCTGCAGGGAGCTCGCAAACACGATCTTGTGCTTCTGGGCCGCCTGCCAGGTGAGCCGCAGGCTGAGGTCCTTCGAGTAGTCGTTGGTGTTGGCCGGACGGCTCAGGTCGGGTTCGTAGAGGAGCGACTGGGGCTGTGTGAGCTTGTTCCAGTAGACGCCGTCGGCGAATTGTTGGGTGACGCCTTCGCGCGCGGCGGCAAAGAACCAGAGGCGATCGCGCTTGACCGGGCCACCGACCGCCACTCCCGTATCCCTGAATTTCTTCAGCGCGCCGACCCGCTTGGGGTCGAGCCCCCTGGCGAACAGTTCGTCGCTGGCGTTGCTCGTTTCGAGGCTCGGCCCCGAGTACGCGAACGACGCCGTGCCGGAGAAGAGGTTGCCGCCGTCCCTGGCGATCATGTTGATCTGCATGCCGCCGCTGTCGCGATCGGCGCCGACGCCGGCGGTCTCGAGGACGACTTCCTGGATGTTCAACTGGTTGTAGACGAACACGCCCTGCGTGGAATTCGGCAACTGTTGATTCATCCCGTCGACGAAGGGCTGCGCTTCCGGTCCGCCGTGAACGCTGTAGCGCGTCTGCGTGCGGTCGCTGGTGCCGCCGACGCCGCGGTTGAATTCCTGCGTGAGCGTGGCGCCCGGAAGCACCGCGGCGAGCGTGGTGAGACGCCCGGCGCCCGGCAATGACTCGAGCGTGTCTTTCTCGAACTGCACCTGCGCGCGCGAGCTGCGGATGTCGACCGTCGGCGCTTCGCCCGTCACCGTGACCGTCTCCTCGAGCGAGCCGACGGCGAGCTCGGCGTTGACCGTCGCCGCGAACTCGGCCTGCAGCGCCAGCCCCTCGCGCTTCACCGTGCTGAACCCGGGGAGCGTAAAGGTCACGGTGTAGACGCCGGGCCTCAAATCCGGGACACGGTACACGCCCTGGCTGTCGGACACGCCGATGCGCGTCCCTTCGATGAGCGCCGGGCTGGCCGCCTCGACAGTCACCCCCGGACCCGTCGCGGACGACGCCGGTGATGCTGCTTTGGGCCCACGCCCAGTCCGGGACGAGCAGCAGGGCCGGGATCATGACAAGACGTGCGAGCTTCTGGACGTCCATCTGTTATGCCCTCTTTTTCATATAGCTCTCGAGGCTGAAAGAACCGGGACCCGCGGCCGACAGGAACAGGAACAGGAAGCAGTTCAGGATCGCGGCTTCCTGGTTGGGCTCGACGAAGCTTCCCCAGAAGCCATCCGGGGCGTGGTTGAGGAAATACGCGAATGCCATCTCGCCCGAAAGCAGGAAGGCGATCGGACGCGTGAAGAGCCCGACGGCGAGCAGTGGGCCGCCGACGCATTCAAGCGTCCCGGCCAGGGTGCGAAGCGAAACCAGCGTCACCGGAATGCGTCCGGCGAACTTTTCCAGCCCGTGGGGGAAGAACAGCAGCCCCGCGGTGATGCGCAGCACGCCCAGCGCATGCGGCGTCCACGGCAACTGCTTGGCCGCCGCCTCGGGATTACGCAGCCAGTCGATGCTCCAGGAGCCGGGACCGGCGGCGAACAGATAGACGAAGAAGAGCGCCGGCAGCAACAGCGGATCGGTGGGCCCGCGTCCCCATATCTCCTGCCCTGCGCCAAGGTAGACGTCCTGTCCGGTGAACGCCTCCCGCAGCGGACCGGCGGCCCATACCGCCACGTAGAGCGGCGCGAGCACGACCGCGACCGGCCTTGTGAACAGCCCGAGCATGAGCAGGATGCCGCCGGGAAAGGCGAGCCACTTGACGACACCGTGAAGCGATGTGGTTTCGACCGGTGTGAACGCGGCCGGAAAACCGAGCACCTGCTCCATCCCGTGCCGCAGGACCAGAAGCCCGATGACGATCCGCGCGAGACTCTGCAGTCGCAGCGTCCACATATCTACTTCCCGGTCGTCTGGCTGGAGATTTCCCTGGTGTACGCCTGCGCCTCTGATGCCGCGGGAATCATCTCCATCAGGTCCAGACCGGGTGGCATGCTGGATGAACCCGCCGATCGCCTGCACGCGACCGTAGACCTCGTCGTCGAGCCGGCCGTCGAGCGCGAGCGGCCGATCGATGCGTACCGCGCGGAGCACCGCGCGTCCCTTCTCGTCGCGCGTGACGGTGTCGGGCGCGATCGGTGGAGCGATACCGTCCACGAGATCGACGCCAGTCTGCGCCACCGCAGCCGACCCGGACAGAGCGATGACGACCACGAATAATGCGAGAGCCCTGGTCATGCGCGAGACTCGCTATCGCGTGGGGCAGGGGTCTGGCAGTTGGCGCCAGGATTCGACGTCGAGCACGACCTGGTTGTAGAGGGGATCCCGCCGGGGATCCGAGTAGACAGGATTCTGCGGCATGGCGCCGCCGATCCGGATGCGGCCTCCGGCTATGGCGACCCCGCCGGGACCGGAGAGCTGCGATGTGCGCACCAGGCCGGTGACTTCGACCATCGATCCCTCGTGCACCTTGATCTCGTTGAGAAGTGTCTTCGAGGCCGAAAGGCGAAAGCGGCGGCCGGGCTCGATCTCCGAGCGCACGGGCTCGTGTCCCGGGCTCTCGGCGACGATGAACGTCCGCCCGTTCGCGCAGCCGGGAATGGAAATCCGCGAGGAGTCCTTGGGGACCTTCCGCTCCTGCGCCTGGAGCGCGGAGCCGGACATGACAGCCAGCGCCACCAGGATGAAAACGCGCATGACGGCAGTGTACCCGCGCTTTGTGCTTCCGCCTACCGCGCCCACGCGGTATTACTCGGGTCAGGCTGAAGCCGTACGACGTCGCTCAGCGTTCGGATGAGGAGCGCCTCGCGGACCGTTGAGGTCCGCGCCGCACTGACCGAGAGTCGAAAGCCGAAAGCCCGGAGCCGAAAGCCCGGAGCCCAATAGAGCCCGGTTACGCGAGGAGATACTCCCGGACTTCGGGATCGCGGAAGCGCCAGAGGACGTTGTCGATGAAGTAATGGTGGATGTTGATGAAGAGCATTGCCGCCGTGAAGAAGAAGAACATCTGCCACGAGTTGTAGGTGCCCAGCACGTTGTCGACGGTGTTGGGCAGGAACTCGAAGAAGAGCCATCCGGCCAGGACGACGCCGACGATCACGGCGGTGGCCTGGACTTCGCGGTGCTTCACGGTCTTCAGGCGCGAGTCTTCCATCTTGTAGACAAACGCCAGGTACTGCAGCGAGTGAAAGAGCGGCGTCAGCAAGAAGTAATACTCGTATTGCCGCGTCTGCGGCAGCCACCAGATGTAGAGCGCGACGAACGGCGCCAGCAGATTCAGGCTCGGTACCTGGCCCGTGTCCCTGTAGTTGCCGTAGAAGACCCTGTAGACGACGAGGCAGAAGCCGGCGCCGACGACGAGCTGTGAGATCGGTCCGGCCACGTTCGGCAGATCGAGCGTGTGGTACTTGAAGTTCGAGAAGATGCTCTCCGACCCGCTGATGTTGCTGTAGACGAAGTTCATCCCCCAGATGCTGAGCAGCCCCCACTTGGTGAGGTCGCGCTGCTGCTTCGTCATCGTGTAGCCGTCGAAATGCGCGTACACCATCATGCAGCCGAAGACCTGCTTGGTGTAGTGCCAGCCGACGGTGAAGATCATCACGTTGAAGACGGCGGTGAAGAGCACGTCGCCGAGCCGCGGTCCCGAGAGGACGTTGGCGTTCGCGCCCCACGGTGTCAGCGCGCTGCGGAGGTCGGACACGACCGGCAGGTCTGTCACCGGCACCGCGAAGTTGAAGTACGCCACGACGAACACCGCCGCCATCAGCAGCGGCACGGCGATGAGCTGCCACCAGTTGCGCAGGACGAACGCGCTGCCGCGGCTGTACGCGAGCTTGTAGGAAATCAGGAAGTGCGGGTAGTTGACGAGCAGCGACAGCGACGCGGTGGTGACCGTGAGGTTCTTGAAGTGCTGATCGACCGCCCAGCTCGTCCTGAACCCCTGCACCGCGATCATCACCAGCCACACCAGGATGCTGGCGCCGCCGAGCAGCCAGAAATCGAGGTAGCGCGTCGTCAGCGCATGCGCGCCGCCGGCGCCCTCGACGTGCGGGCGTGGTCCGGATACGGCGACCGTGTTCACGGAGGGCGCTATTTCGTTTCCTTGTAGATCAGGTCTACGTTCGCGCGCACGCGAACGGGGATGGGCATCGCCTCGTATCCGGGGTACTTCGCCGGCGTCTTCCAGGCGCTTGCCGTTTCGTCCACGGTCTTGCCTGCCCTCTTGCCGTCCTGGGCGGCCTTCACGAAGTCCTGCACGTAGGAGATGAACTCGCGCAGCTCGGCGCGGGTGGTCGTCGCGGCGAAATGCCCGTTGACGATCTTTTCGACCCTGGCCGTGTCTGCCCAGTTCGCCGTCCTGGTCAGCGTGTCGGCGTAGCCCACGCCGGTGCCGCCGTTGTTGGCGTCCATGCCGGGGAGGCCCTTGCCGGCAAACACGTCGGCCATGTGCAGCACGCGCGCGGACGGGAAGAAGACCATCGCGTCGCCGTTGGTGTGCGCCGGCCCGAAGTAATGGAGCTCGATCTGATCGGCGCCGTTGCCGATCGTCATCTTGTCCTTGAACGTCCGCTTCGGCAGGTTCGTTCCCTGGTTCCTGGTGAAGATGTTCGGCGCGGGACCGGTGGCCGGCGCGGCCACGAACGACGCTGGGCGCATCGCCGCCATGTTCGCCTTGGTGTTCTCGTGCGTCACGACATCCACGGTGGCGGGGAACTCGACGTTGCCGCTCACGTGATCGCCATGGGTATGCGTGTTGATGATCGTCGTCACCGGCTTGTTGGTAATCGTCTTGATCTTCTCGAGCAGCGGCTGGCCCCACCCGGGGTTCTTGGTGTCGACCACCACCACGCCGTTGGCGGTGAGGAAGACGGAGGTGTTGCCACCGCTGGCCGGCAAGGCCTTGAGGACGTACAGATTGTCCGCCAGCTTCTCGACCTCGATGGCCGACGCCGACGGTCCGGGCGGCTGCTGAAGGGCCGCCGCGGTCAGGGACAGGGCGCCGAACAGCAGCAGGGCACCCAGGACAATCTGTCTTCGCATCACTGCCTCCATCTCAAAAAGACGGGGAATGATACCGTTTTCCCGCCTCGACGCCCATTACATGGAACAATTCTGCCCAGTCGAGCTTGAAAAGCCCGGCAGGAGTTGTGAATATGGTTCCTGCATGATTAAGGTCGAGCTCCACAGCCATACCGCGGACGACCCGCTCGACCGCATCCCTTACACCACCCGTGAGTTAATCGACCGCGCGGCCGAGCTTGGCTACGGCGCGCTGGCGGTGACGCTGCACGACCGGCAGCTCGACCTGCGGCCGCTCGAAACCTACGCCATGGAGCGCGGCATCGTCCTCATTCCCGGCATCGAGCGCACGGTGGAGGGCCGCCACGTGCTGCTGCTCAATTTCGAGCGTGGCGCAGAAGACGTCGCGACGTTCGAGGACGTGCGGCGGCTGAAGAGGGAGGGGGCCGGCCTGGTCGTCGCGCCGCATCCGTTCTTTCCCGCGGGCATGTCCCTTCTCGGCTGCATGAACCGGTATCCGGATCTGTTCGACGCGGTGGAATACAACGCCATGTACACCTCGTCGCTCAACTTCAACCGGTTCGCCGAAGGGTGGGCCAGGCGGCACGGCAAGCCGATGGTCGGCAACGGCGACGTCCACCGGATCGAGCAGCTCGGAACGACGTATTCGCTGGTCGATGCCGCACCCACCGCGGCCGCGATCTGCGGCGCCATCGCCGCCGGACGTGTAAAGGTCGTCAGCCGGCCCATCTCGTGGGCCGCCGCCGCCCGGATCATGGGGAGCCTTTACAAGGCAAAGTATCTCGGCGCGCCGTCGCGGTCGTCCCAGCCGTCCCAGGTTCCCGCCTAGTCGGCGAAAGGACCCGCCGTACGCTCAACTTGGGCTAACCTTTCGTGTAAGCCCATGCAGGTGACCGCTCCCGCCGCGCTCTCGCTTACACAGCTCCTGCACGCCATTCTGACGAGCCGCGTCTACGACGTCGCGCGCGAGACGCCGCTCGACCCGGCGCCGATCCTGTCGCGCCGCCTCGGCAACGACGTGCTGCTCAAGCGCGAGGATCTGCAGCCGGTCTTCAGCTTCAAGCTGCGCGGCGCCTACAACAAGATCGCGCATCTCACCGACGAAGAACGCCGTCGCGGCATAATCACCGCCAGCGCCGGCAACCACTCGCAGGGCGTCGCGTTCTCGGCGCGGAAGCTCGGGCTGCGCGCGGTCATCGTGATGCCGCAGACGACGCCCTCGATCAAGGTGGATGCGGTGAGAGGCATGGGCGCCGAGGTGGTGCTGGCGGGCGACAGCTACGCCGACGCGAAGGCGCACTGCGACACGCTGGTGGCCGAGACGGGGATGACGTTCATTCATCCCTTCGACGATCCGCTGGTGATCGCGGGGCAGGGGACCATCGGCGCGGAGATTCTCCGTCACAGCCAGGATCGGCTGTCGGCGGTGTTCGTTCCGATCGGCGGCGGCGGACTCATCGCCGGCATCGCGGGCTATATCAAGATGCTGCGGCCCGACGTGAAGGTGATCGGCGTCGAGCCGTTCGAGGCCGACGCGATGTACCAATCGGTCGCTGCCGGGCGGCGCGTGCGCCTCGATCACGTCGGCATCTTCGCGGACGGCGTCGCGGTGCGCGAAGTCGGCGAGATCACCTTTCCGATCGTCCAGGAGACGGTGGACGAGATCGTCCGCGTCTCCAACGACGAGGTCTGCGCGGCGATCAAGGACATCTTCGACGACACGCGGACGGTGATGGAGCCGGCGGGCGCGCTCGCGGTCGCGGGGCTGAAGGCCTGGGTCGAGCGTGAAGGCGTGCGCGGCCAGTCGCTGGTCGCGGTGCTGAGCGGCGCCAACATGAACTTCGATCGGCTGCGGTTCGTGGCCGAGCGGGCCGAGCTGGGCGAAGCGCGAGAGGCGCTGCTGGCGGTGACGATTCCCGAGCGCGCCGGTGCGTTCCGCGAGTTCTGCGCCGCGCTCGGCCGCCGCGTCGTGACCGAGTTCAACTATCGATTGAGCGGCCGGCGCCAGGCGCACATCTTCGTCGGGATCGCGACCCAGTCGCGGCAGGACGCCGCGGCGCTCGCCGCGCAGCTCAATGCCGCTGGCTACGAGACGGCCGACCTCACCGACAACGAGATGGCGAAGCTCCACGTGCGCCACATGGTCGGGGGCCACGCGCCCGAGGTGCGCCACGAACGGCTCTGCCGGTTCGAGTTCCCCGAGCGTCCTGGTGCGTTGACGAACTTTCTCGACAAGCTGGGCGGGCGCTGGAACATCAGCCTCTTCCACTACCGCAATCACGGCGCCGACTTCGGCCGGGTGCTGGCCGGCTTCGAGGTCGAGGACCCCGACCTGCCGGCGTTCCGCGAGTTCCTCGAGGGGCTCGGCTATACGTACACCACCGAGTACGACAACCCTGCCTACACGTTCTTCCTGGGATAGACGCCTGAAATACCGCACGTCGCCCGGGCTCTCGAGCTGACGCGGACGATGTCGCACGAGACGTTCATGGAGGCCGCGATCGAGCAGGCCCGTCTCGCGGTCGCCGCGGGTGAGGTGCCGATCGGCGCCGTGCTCGTCGTCAACGGCGCGATCGTGTCGCGCGCCTACAACCAGCCCATTACGTCGGTGGATCCCACGGCGCATGCGGAAGTGATCGTGCTGCGCGAGGCGGCCAGGGCCGCGGGAAACTACCGGCTCACCGATGCCACCGTGTACGTCACGCTCGAGCCGTGCCTGATGTGCGTAGGCGCCCTGGTGCACGCCCGCGTGCGCGAGGTCGTCTACGGCGCGGCGGAGCCGAAGACCGGCGCGCTGGTGTCGTCGATCCGGGCGCTGGAATCGCCCGGGCTGAACCACCGGTTCGCCGTCACCGGCGGCGTGCTCGAAGAGCCGTGCCGCACGCTGGTGCAGGAATTCTTCCGCGCCAGGCGCAGGCAGTCCTGAGCATGTGGCAGCACGAGTACGAAGAACCGGTCGGCGGAAGTCTGGGTACGCCCGCCTTTAGGAGTTAGTATCTCGCTTCAGCCTTGCTCGTCGCGGGGGCCGGCTTTAGCCGGCTCGTCGTCGAAGAAGCGCCCGCCACGGTGATGCCGGCCTGCGCCCGCCGGCTACGCATGCCGGGAAATCGCGCTCCGCTCGCTGTCCTTCCGCTGCCGCGTTGACTAGAAGCTAATTCGAGACGGCGTCCGTCAGGCGCAATCGGACCTTCAGTGGTAATTCGGGCGCCGGTCTGCACACGGACCAAAGTCAACGCGGAAGACTCGCTCCGCGCGATTTCCGGATCTCGAAGCGGCATACTCCGACGGCGCTCGCAGTCCGGCAAGGAAACGAATACAGCCTCACTGAATGAAGACGATGATTGCAGTGGCGCGTACAGCGTCAGATCGAGGCGGTGGTCGGTCGGGAAGCCCGCAGTCCTGATTCCCTGGCGCGCCCATTCCCAACTTGCTGCAGCGCCGATTCACGGTGAGTCGACCGAATCGGGCCTGGGTCACGGACATCACGTATGTGCGGACGTGGCAAGGGTGGCTATACCTCGCCGTGGTCATGGATCTCTTCTCGCGAAAGGTCGTCGGCTGGGCCGCCCGTCCCACCATTCACCGCGAGCTCGTGCTCGACGCCGTGCTGATGGCCGTGCGTGCGCGACGGCCCAGAGGCACGCTGATTCATTCCGATCAGGGCACCCAGTTCGGGTCGGATGCGCGGCGTCGCTTCTGTCGGTCGCATCGCCTCGAGCCCAGCATGAGTCGCAAGGGCAACTGCTGGGACAACGCCGTGGCGGAGGCATTCTTCGGCAGCCTGAAGAAGGAGCCAATCAAGAAAGAGATCTACAAATCGCGCGACGTCGCCACGACCGCCATCGCCGACTACATCGAGACGTTCTACAATCGCTCACGCCGGCATAGCCACCTCGGTGGCATCAGCCCTGAGCAGTTCGAAGCCGCTCACAAGTCCCGGAAACAGGGTGTCCACTGAATCCTGGGATCTCCACCGCTCTTTCTCAACCAATTCGTTCGTCTGAATTCTAGGCAGAATCTTCGGAGTCACGCGTGGCAGCGCGTCGCGGTTATGCCGGCCTGTGCCGCCGTCGGAGCATGCCGCGCCGATGTCCGGAAATCGCGCGGAGCGAGTCTTCCGCGTCGACTTCGGTCCGTGTGCACACCGACGCTCGGATCGCCACAGGCGGTCCGATTGCGCCTGACACACGCTGCTTCGAGTTAGCTCCTAGGCGACGCGACAGCGGAAGGACGGCGAGTCGGAGCGCGATTTCCCGGCATGCGGAGTCGGCGGCGCAGGCCGGCATGACCGCGGCGCGCATCTTACGACCGCGAGCCGAACGCCCTTCAGGGGGAAGATCAGAAAAAGCTGCTCACCGAGAGCGTCACGAAGAATCCGTAGAAGATCGCCATGAACACCAGCGCCGCGCGCCGCCACATCGGCGGCCGCACGTGCTCCGGCAGCAGCCGCGTGTTCACGTAGAGCAGGTGGAGTGAGGCGATCACGAAGACGACGCCTGCCATGTTCGCGCCAATCTGCAGCAGCAGGAACGGCTGCGCCAGCCGCAGCGCCACGATCCCCCAGATGACGACCGCGCCCAGCACGCCGTAGTACACGGCGCGGACGTCGCCGCCGCGCCACGTCCGCACGCGGCTGCTGCCGGTCCAGAGGATATCGGTAATGGCGCGGACCATGCCGTCCAGTTGATCGAGCTGCGTCTTGAACAGGACCCATGCGCCCAGGAAGGCGACGACGCCGCCGAGAAGCGCGCCGTTGGCGCCGCTGATCGCCTGGGCGAGCGCGGCACTGATGCCGAGCCCCTGTATGTTGGTGCCGCGCGGCAGGAAGGTGACGTAGATCATCGCCGGCAGAATCATCCCGAGGATGGCGCCGGCGAAAAAGATCCCCCACTGGTCCGCGCGGACGACGCGCCACCATCCGCGCCACCGGCGCATCCCTTCGGCATCGGCGGCGAACATGAAGCCGGTGTGCGCGAGGAGCACCTTCTGTCCGCCAATCGCGCACGGGATGTAGCCGGCCCGCTCGCCCATGCCGTAGCCGCGGTCGCGCGCCCAGTTCGCGAGCACGATGTTGGTGACGCCGCCGGCGCCCGAGTAGGCCACGAGCGCGCCCAGCAGGAACAGGTCGGTCCCCGCCGGAATCAGCGCGAATTCGCCGCCGGCCCGATCGAAGCCGACGAGTCCCAGGACCGCGGCGGCCCATGTGCCGCCCGGGACGAACAGCAGCGCGAGCACCAGGAAGCTGCTGAGGATCGCCGCAACCATCACCCAGTTCAGCAGCTCCAGCGTCTTCTCGATGCGGCTCCCGATCGACAGGATCGCCACGCAGACGAGGAACGTGCCGACGCCGATGTAGTAGATGGAGGTCGCGTCGGCGGCCACGGCGAGCCGCTTCGTGAACAGGAAGAAGATCGCGCCGGCGGCGGTGCCGGCCCACGCCGGCCAGCCGACCTGCAGGAAGTAGAGCAGCGCGTACACCCACGCCCAGAGCGTGGAGGACGGACGCGTGCGCATGAAGCCGGTGAACGCCGGCTCACCGGTCGCCAGCGTGTACCGCATGAGCTCCGTGTTGAAGATCGTCTGCAGCAGCACCGCGACGCCAACGACCCAGAGCAGCGACAATCCGTTGCGCACGAAGGCGGCAGGTCCCAGCAGGAACTCTCCGCTGCCGATCGAGACGCCGAGCACGATGATGCCGGGCCCGACGACCTTCAGCCAGCCGAGGCCCTGCGGCATCGGCGGCAGCGGCAGCTCTGTCTGCTGCCACGCGCTCAGCCCGGAGCGCGCTTCGACGGCGGTGGACGAGGTCTGGTTCGCTGACACGCTTGCAGATCGGAATGGTATGACAGCTCTACGCCTGCGTGGTTCCGGGCTGGGTGCCGGTCGTCGCCCCTGAATAGTGTCCGGCGCGCGGTATAATCAAGGGCTTACCACGAGGAGAGGTACCGAAGTGGTCGTAACGGGGGCGCCTCGAAAGCGTCTTGTCGGGTAACCGGCACGTGGGTTCGAATCCCACCCTCTCCGCCAACCTATAAAACCGCTCAAACCGACAGAACCGCTCAACGAGCGTCCGGCGGGCCACATTCAGACGGCAAAGTCGCAAATCACCAGCATCTTGGCACCAGGGTGGAGTTGGAACCCACGTGATGCGAGATTTGAGAGAGTTTTTGACAGAAAAACGACTATACTTTTCTGTCACTAAGCCATGGGCAAACACGCGAACTCGATCGACTCTCAGATCTTGAAGCGAATCCAGCGTCGGCGGGCCGGCCGTGTCTTCACGCCGGCCGATTTTCTCGACCTTGGATCCCGGAATGCGGTTGATCTGGCGCTGAGCCGACACGCGCGCACCGGCACCATCCGCAAAATCGCCCGGGGCCTGTACGACTTTCCCCGGGCTGATCCTAGTCTGGGTCTGCTCTCGCCTGCGATCGATGACATCGCGACGGCTTTGAAGGGCCGCGATCAATCGCGTCTCCAGCCCGCCGGGGCGCATGCAGCCAATGTGCTCGGCTTGTCCACGCAGGTGCCCGTTCGGGTCGTGTTCCTGACCGATGGACGCTCGCGCCGCGTGCAACTGGGCAAGCAGCACATCGTGATCAAGCACACCACGCCTCGCCAGATGGCGACCGCCGGTCGTTCAAGTGGCACCGTGATTCAAGCGCTGAGATGGTTGGGCAAGCGGCAGGTGAATGACGCGACGATCGCAACGTTACGTCGCAGACTTTCTGCTGCGGACAAGCAGCAGCTCCTCAAAGATCTCCGCTACGCGCCGGCGTGGATTGCGGACATCTTCCGCGCCGTCGCGCACTCCGGTCGAGCCTGAC
Source organism: Acidobacteriota bacterium (assembly GCA_947465645.1). The sequence goes on from CANIBQ010000003.1 coordinate 85,630, forward strand.
GTGGATCGCTTCCTCCTGCTGCCCGACGCACGGCGCCGCGTCCTCTGCGAGGAAGCAGGTCGCACTCTTGGGCTCAGCGCCGGGAGTGTCGAGAAGGACTTCTGGGTTTGTTGGACTCTGCGGACGCTGGTCGCATTGCCGATCTCTGGGCCCCACCTGACGTTTAAGGGCGGCACCTCGTTGTCGAAGGGATGGAAGCTGATTCAACGCTTCTCTGAAGACATCGACATCGTGATCGACCGCGACTTCCTGGGTTTCGGTGGCGAGCGAGCCCCTGAAGCCGCTCCAAGCCAGAAGCAGCGCTCGAAGCGGATCGACGAGTTGAAGGACGCGTGCCAGCGTCACATCCGCGACATGCTGTTGCCGGCCCTGCGCGATCGCGTCGAAGCACTGTCGCCCGGCGCGCCGCATTCGAACATCGAAATCGATCCCGATGACGCGGAGAATCAGACGATCTTGTTTCACTACCCTGCGGTCACGGCGGAAGGCACGTACATCCGCCCAATCGTGAAGATCGAACTCGGCGCGCGGTCCGACATCGATCCGTCTGCCACACCCGAGATCACGCCGTACCTCGGTGATGTGTTTCCGGGCGAGATCGGCAACGGCGCTTTCACGGTCCGAACGCTTGCGCCCGAGCGAACGTTCTGGGAGAAGGTCGCGCTGTTGCACGAGGAGAGCTATCGGGCCGCGGACGATGGCCCGAAGGCGCGGCTCGCGAGGCACTACTACGATCTCTGGTGTCTGCTGTCGGCCGGTGTTGGCGATCGTGCGCGCGTTGACCTCGAACTCTTCCAACGCGTCGTGGCACATCGCGCGGTGTTCTTTCGAAAGAACAAAGAGGTCCAAGACTCTCTTCGACCCGGCGGACTGCGACTCGTGCCGTCTGCTGATCGCCGCGCGGCGTGGAAGCGCGACTACGATGCGATGAAGGACGTCATGTTCTTCGACGAACCTCCCACCTTCGAAGAAATCCTCGCCGTGGTCGCTGTGTTCGAGCACGAGTTCAACGGGCCATGAGCGACACCGCTGCCGGCATCAACAGAAGCTCGCCAGCCGCGACAAAAATCGCGCTCTTCCGATCACTGTTCCGGGGCCGCGAGGACGTGTATCCGCGCCGGTTCGAGAGCCGGAAGACCGGCAAGTCAGGCTACGCGCCGGCTTGTGCCAACGAGTGGGTCCGGGGCATCTGCGAAAAGCCACGCATCAAGTGCGCGGCCTGCCCGCATCGTCGATTCCTGCCGGTCACCGACGACGTCATTCGTTGGCATCTTTCGGGCAGAGATGACTCGGGCCAGCCATTTGTCGCTGGAGTTTACCCGATGCTTCTCGACGAAACCTGCTTCTTCCTTGCTGTTGACTTCGACAAGGCTGGTTGGCAGGCGGATACGACGGCGTTCTTGCAAGCATGCCGACGCCTCGGTCTGGCCGCCGCTCTCGAACGATCGCGATCGGGCCAGGGCGGACACGTCTGGTTGTTCTTCGAGAGCGCCATTCATGCGTCGCTGGCGCGCCGCCTCGGGTCGCACCTCCTGACCGAAGCGATGGAGCATCGGCCGGACATTGGGCTGGACTCCTACGATCGTCTCTTTCCGAATCAGGACACGCTGCCACAGGGGGGATTCGGCAACCTGATCGCGCTGCCGTTGCAGAAGGGACCCCGCGACGAGGCGAACAGTTCGGGCACTTCGTCCTTGTTCAGCCAACGACGTTTCAGCCGGCCCGGCCGCCCGATCCGGACAAGCGAGTGGAGTTCCAGGCTCTCTATCAAGATCTGATCAAGGACGAGGCGCGCAATCGACGCATCATCGACGACGTCGTCGAGTGCGTGAACAGCGGTCGCTCGCCACTGGTGCTGACCGAGCGGAACGACCATCTCGACTGCCTGGAGCGACTGCTCGCCCCGCACGTCCGGCATCTCGTCGTCTTGCGGGCCGGAATGGGCAAGAAGCGGCGCCAAGCGTTGGCCGATCAACTGGCCGCAATCCCGACCGGCGAAGGGCGGGTCCTCCTTGCCACCGGCGGTAAATATATACTTGACTAACCGTCGGGGCCTCGCTATGCTTTGTTCATGCAGGCCCCGACAACTCTCCAGCAAGCGGTCCTCTACTTCTCTGACCCCAAGCGCTGCAATGACTTCATGATCGGCGTTCGATGGGCCGATGGCAAGGTTCGCTGCCCTTACTGCGATTCCATCAACGTCACCTACTTGGAGTCCGTCAACCGCTGGAAGTGCTACGGGAAGCATGCGAAAGCGCAGTTTTCGCTGAAGGTCGGGACCATCTTTGAGGACTCTCCCCTCGGCTTGGATAAGTGGCTTGTGGCGGTGTGGTTGATCGTCAACTGCAAGAACGGGATAAGCAGCACGGAGATTGCCCGCGACCTCGGCATCACACAGAAATCCGCATGGCACATGGCGCACCGTGTCCGGCTGGCCATGCAGGCTGGCCACTTCGGCAAGCTCGCGGGCGAAGTCGAGGTAGATGAAACCTACATCGGCGGAAAGGCGCGCAATATGAGCATCAGTAAGCGCAAGCGGCTGAATCTGACTCGGGGTCGCTCGATGGCTGGCAAGGTCGCCGTTATGGGTCTATTGGAAAGGCACCCTGAGAAGGGCAAGAGCCGTGTCGTGACGACGGTGATCGATGGACGCAAGAAGCACCATATGCAGCCCACAGTGCGCGAACGTGTTGAAGCGGGAACGACGGTTAACACTGACGCCCACTTTTCCTATCAGGGCCTCAGTGACGATTACGCGCATTGCGTGATCGATCACGCGGAAGCATACGTGGACGGCACGATTCACACGAACGGCTTGGAGAACTACTGGAGCCTGTTGAAGCGGGCGCTGAAGGGCACATACGTCAGCGTCGAGCCGTTCCACCTGTTCCGGTATCTGGACGAACAGGCGTTCCGATTCAACAATCGCCGCGAACTGACCGACCTTGATCGGTTCACGCTGGCGGTGTCACAGGTTGTGGGGAAGCGCTTGACGTACGCAGAGGTAACCGGAAAGACCCGCCTTCCAGAATCGATTCACTGAAAGGCGGAAGAGACAGGGACGCGGGCAGCGTCGAGGCGGTTAGGCTTTGCGGCCTGCCGCCTTTTTCTTTTTGCGCGGCTTTGATTGTTCCGCAACGGCATTCTTCGGCACCGCGACGATGACTTTAATCGCCTTCTGAAATCTCTCAAGTGCCGACGGCCCCTCGTCCATTTCTGGATGCGGTTTCACGTTCTCCATTCTGCCATACACCTCTACTTTGCGACTCGGCTGCGCCATCAACACAGCCCGCCCACGCGCCCATGCGGACGGCACCTGCAATTGATCGGAAAGGAACATCACCTCTTGCCCCTCATAACGATCCTGGGCCGTGTACTGCAACCCGAATATGACGCGGCGATGAATCGGGTAGAGCTGCGCCCTCACAGCGGCATCATCGTACGTGACGACCCACGGTTGCTGTAGCGCGCCGATGCGCGCCGCGAGTTCGCGGTGCCCATCGAGAGTGTAGGTATTCAGGTAGAGACCCTCTCCGTTCTCGATGTACGGCGGGTCATAAAATGTAAACGCATTCGGGCCAAGCCCGGCGATGACGGAATTGGTGAACTGCAGGGCGTCTTGTTGATAGAGGTTGATCCTGCTGCGATAGCGTCCGATGCGCTTGATGCGTTGAAGGAGTTCTTCCCTCCCGAAGCGGGCGTCGAGCCCCCATTCGCCGGTCTGATTCTTTCCGCCAATGACACCGCCGCCGATGATCCCTGACCTATTGGTTCTATTGAGGAAGAAGGTCGAGAACCCAAGGTCAACGAGATCCGCGGTGTCTGCCGCCTTATAGATCGCACGTTGTCTGCGCCATTCCGTCATCGTGACGCGGACTCGCTGGATACGCCGACACAGTTCCGCGTTCTCATTCAGAACGGTGTGCCAGAACGCATATACCGCACGGCTGAGATCATTGATGTGGATGGCGGCGGCGTACTCTTCAAGAAGCAACGCGAGCGCAATCGCAGCCCCACCGGCGTAAGGCTCAGCGTATTGCACATCCCTCATGCCGTTTTCGCGAAGCAGTTGCTTCACGACGGGAACAAGACGGCGCTTTCCGCCAGGGTAACGAAGGGGAGTGTAGTAGGCCATTCGCGACTAGATTCGCAAAATCCGCCGTCTTTGGCCAGCGAAATCGGCTACTGCGTCCAGATGGCTGTGATGAACGGTTGAAGGCTGTTCCAGTGGGCGCGAAGGCCGGTCGGCTCAGGAAAGACGTACTCATTGTGAATGTAGTCGTTCATCGTGTTCACGCCCGGCGCCAGGAACGAATGATCCATGTTGGCCGAGCGGATGGCGCGCCCCTGTTGTTTGTTGATTTTCTTCTTCGCTTCAAGGTCGCTTGAAACTTTCTCGACTTTGACGCGAAGCTTGCTGTTGTCGTCAACGCCAGTGAGGGCGTTGTCCTCGATGTAGCTGTCAACGCTCAACTCAAGGAACACGCGAAACAGCACGCTCACGGCGTTGGTGTGCTCCTCCAAGCTCAGTTTCCTGAGTTCCATCTCGATGTCGTGGATGCGCCCGCCCGGAATGCTCAGGACGCAGTCCCTCGGAATCAGCCGATCACGTTTCCGCGCTGAGCCCGCGTTCTTTGTCGCCTTGGCCTTTCCCGTCGCCGTGCCTCCGGCTGATGCTGCGGTGCCCTGTCCACTTTTGACGGTGGGTGTGACGACGATGTCGGCTGGCAATTCACGCGCATACTTTTGCCGCTGCTTTAACGTGTAAACGTCGCCCACGCGCTTTTTCTTGCTAACGAGATCATGGATGACGTGCATCAACGCCTTGGCGATTCGCTTCTCGTCCGCAAGGAATTGGAGGTTGCCCTTCTGCAATTCCAGCCCGAGGCGAGCGCGAACGTCCGGCGTTTCGATGAGACGTTTCAATGTAGTCGCGGGCACCTTGCGCCGTGTCTCTGGCGTCAAGTCGCCTCGCCGCTGGAGGAAATCGAGCGCTTGCGCGTGCGGCTCCCGCACGCCGCTGCGGTTTCTGAAAAGCTCTGCCTCGTCAGAGCCCCACGGCATCACACCCGCACCCTGATTCAGACCTGTGTGCCTCAGTTCAATCCAATGGCGCGCTGAATCGCGGTCTGACACTACCAGACACGTCACTGCATCGATGGGACTCTTCTGGTAGTCGCGACTCAGCTTCCGGAGAGCCTTGAGCGTCGTCACAGGCACCGCTTCCGCTACGATGTCCGGATTCTCCAGCACGCGCAGAGCAGCGAGGCGGCGATTGCCTTCCAGCACGACCCATCGCGTGGGCGTGCCAAGCACTGGCATCACTATCGATAGGTTTGCTGGGTCGAGGCCGTGGTGGACGATGTCAGCGGCAAGGGCGACGAGTTTCTTATCGAGGTGGCCAGCGAGCGTTTGGAGCGCCTTGTTCTGTCCCGCGTTCGGCTGCGAGATGCGGGGATTTTCCTCGTCAATGAGCAGGTCTGACGGGGAGATGCTGAGCGTCTGCGCCATAGGTGGCGCGAAATTACCACAGAAGCTCTACCGTAATTGCGCGGAGCTTCCGTGGTTAGTGTGGTATATATTTACCGCCACCGGCAAACATGTCGGCGAGGGCTTCGACGACGCCAGTCTGGACACGTTGTTCTTGACACTTCCCGTGTCGTGGCGCGGCACGATTGCGCAGTACGCGGGTCGACTCCACCGCCACCATGATGGAAAACGCGAGGTGCGCGTCCATGACTATGCCGACGTCAACGTGCCGATGCTCGCGCGAATGTTCGACCGCCGTTGCCGCGGCTATGAAGCCATCGGCTACACGATCCTGCTTCCCGCCAGCGCAATTCCAGGATGGCCAGTCGACGTGACGTTGCCGGCGAATCCGGTCTGGAAGCGGGACTACTCAGGCAGCGTGCGCCGCCTTGTTCGCGACGGCGTTGACACACCACTGGCCAACCTCTTTGTCCTCGCCGCGCGGTCGGTGTCGCCAGACGCCGACGGCATCGACAGGGCAAGGAGTGCGACGGAGGCGTTCCTCTATCGGCGCCTCGAAACCTTGGCGGAGACCAGGAATCGGTTCCGCATTAATGTCGCGCTGCCGATTGCGTTCGATGGCTGTGGGACGCTGGAGGTGGATCTGCTGTGCGCCGACGCAAGGGTCGCCGTGGAGTTGGACGGCGCCCAGCACCTCGCTGATCCCGTGGCGTATCGTCGTGACCGTCGCAAGGACCAGTTACTGCAGGAGAACGGCTATTTCGTCCTGCGTTTCCTTGCGGAGGATGTCGGGAAGGAACTCGACGCCGTGCTGGATGCGATTCTGCGTTCGTTGAGCACTCGTGCCCGTGTCACTTGATGGTCGATTTCACTGTACCTATTACGTACCTACTACCGAGGTTTCCATCGTTTCGACCGGTTCTGTCGAATCGAAATCCCTGTAAGTCGTTGAGCCGAGGGGGTGTGGTCAAGACCGAATCCCACCCTCTCCGCCAACTCCATCTCCATCTCCATCGCCTTCGGCTCGGTCGATGGCGGTTCGGGTGGTCTTCAGGTTTGAAGCGGCGTGCTTTCGCACGCCGCTATTGGCACCGAATCCCATCCGCCCTCTCCAGTGTGATGCTTCACTCCTGGCATCTTCACCGCATGATCGGCGTACACCCATGATGAGCGAGTCACGCCCCAGCGTCGCGATCCTGGCAAGCCGCACGTTCGCGCCCTGGCTTCGGGATCTCCGTGCCTCCGGATACGACGTTGAACGTGTGTTCCTCTGGTTGCCGTCCTTGGCAGCGCCAGGAGCTGGATGGCTTCCTTCGGGAGTTCAACAAGCGCGGCTGTCCCGTGATTCCGGTGCTGCTCCCCGGCGCCACCGGCGAGCCCGAGCTGCCCTTGTTTCTCCGCGGCATGACGTGGGTCGACTTCCGCGCGACCGACCCCGACCCGCTCACGCAGCTTAGTGTCGAGCGCAACCGCGATGACGGGCTACTTCCAGGTGATCTCCATCCCGAAGAAGTGCATGAACACTTGCCGCGTTGGTTTGTTCTTCGCATTCATTTGCGGGCTGCGAATGTAGAAATCGATCTGCTGAGTAGCAGGATTCGTCTCGCCGGCCGGCAGCTTCTTGTCCGACAGCGGGTAGTTGACGCGCAGTGTCTTCCGGTCACGAAGCCCCTGCGTCACCATGAAGTGCATCTCGTAGTTGTCGTACAGCGGTTTCCCATTCAGTGTGGCGCGCCCAAATCCCCATCCGGCCAAGAAGCCGACAGTCTTCGGCCAGTTGTTGTCGCCGCATCCTGAATCGGTGCCGTGCTCGTGGATGTAGGCGACGATCCCACCGTTCTGGCAAGGGCTGAATTCGTTCCACTTGTCCATCGCCACGACCAGATCGCCTTCAGCGGTCTTCAGGCGTGCTTCGAACTTTCCGGTGTTCTGGATTTCGTTGACGTCGATTTCGGCGGTACCGCTGACGGGGCGAACATTCTTCGCCTCGTTGTCCAGGTGATCCCACCCTTCAGGGTCGTTGAGACCGCCGACCATGTAAATGCGGCCCGCCGAGATGACGAAGTGGCCGTCGTACAGGTCATGCTGCTCGGGCGCGAAGATATGCACCGTCGCGCCAGGCTGTTGACGCGGGTTGGCCTGCTGTTGCGCGGCCAAGCCAATCGCCGATAGCACGATCACCGCAAGTCCGACCGTTCGCATCCGGGACCTCCTTACTGGTCGTAACGAGACACCGCGTGGCACATCACGTCGCATTGATGAGCCAGTGGCGGAAGGCGTCCGAGCGGCCCTCAGAAATCGAACTGCAACGCGAACTTGGCGAAACGCGCCGGGAGGATCCCGGTCGGCTGCCGCCACACCGCAAAGCTGGCGTTTTCCGCCAGCACCGGGTTGGCGTTCAGCGCGTTGTACACGTCCAGGCTGACGGTCGTACGCGTCCGGCCGAAGTTCAGGATCTTCCCGAATCGCAGATCGATTTGATCCCGCCGCTCACCGAACATCGTACCGGGCTCGACCACGTTGATCGTCACGTTGGCGTTGTTGCCCGCGAGGGGCCGGCCGAGCGACGGCAGAACGGCGGCGTTCGGCGCGTTGAAGTTGGCAGCCAGTTGCGCGCCCGGCAGGTTTTGCCAGGTTCCGCTGATCTGCACCTCGATCCTGGGAATCGTATACGTGCCGACCAGCTTCGCCTGCGTCCGAAACGCCGTGTCCACGTGGCAGAACTGAAGCGGCGTCAGGGTCGTTCCGACAATGTTCACCTCGGGGAGCGCCTCCGCGACCTCGCAGTTATCAGTACTGGTGCGTCCGGTGCTGACCCCACCGAGCAACATCACACCCGACTGCAGCCGGGCGTTAAGGCTGACATCGACGCCATTCCAATGCTCGATCTGCCTGCCGAAGTTGCCCGCGAACGTTACGAGGTTAGCCGTCGGCGTCCCGAATCGTGCCGGCTTGATGTCGTAGAGCCCGCTGACCGGATACCCTCCGCCGTCTTCCAGATCGGGGTGCGACGGCGCGCGGATGCTGAAGGTGTCGAAATCCGCCGCGGTCAGCGCGCGATCGTCGGTGACGATGAAGTTGCCGTACCAGCGCCTGAAATAGCTGACGTCAACAGACACGCGGGGCAGCAGCTCGTGCTGCACGCCGGTGGAGAACTGCCAGTTGTACGAGCGGTTGCCCCAGCCTTCGAGCGTTTCCGGGTCGTAGCTGTTGCCGGCCCTCGTCGTCCCGAAGTCCCGGTTCGTCATCAGCCCGCATTCGCCATTGGCGGCTGGATTCAAGAGATCGCAGTCGGGGAAGAAGTTGCGGTTCGCATCGTTCCACGACCGGGCCGTGCTCCTGACGAGTCGCTGAACGGGATTGAGCGCATCCCCGAACGCCAGCGACGGCCCCGTGCCTACGAGGCTCTGCCCGCCCAGGAATTTCGCCAGGCTGACCTTGAGGGCCGTCTTTCCGGTGCCGAAGAGGTCATAGGCGGCGCCCATGCGCGGAGTCACGTCCTGCCAATCCACGCCCTTTGATGCCTGGGTGGCGAAATTCCGCGTCGGCGCGAACACCGCGGGTCCTACCTGCGTGGACGGAAACGACGTCTTGTAATGGTCGTACCGGACGGCGTAATTGAGCGTCAGCCGGCCGGTGGTCCATCGATCCTGCGCGTACATCCCCAGATCGAGATCCTGATGCGACCTGTCGAAGACCGGTGTCGCAAACATCGTGAGCTGGTTCGGCACGCCGTTGTTGAACCGGTACGCAAGCGGGGCGTCGAGATTCAGGTCGGTGGACTCGCGATGGCCGGTGTTGTTGATGTAGCCCACCTTGAAGGCGTGGGCGCCGGTGATGTAGGACACCGAGGCCCGGGTCGCCCAGTTCGAGCTCTGATTGCGCGAGATGGACGCCGTGGTGGCGCGATACTGAATGCCTGATGCCTGGTCGGTGACGCCGATCCAGCGTTGCGCCAGCCGCTCGGCATTGATGGCTCGAATCTCGTCGGGGGTGGCCTCGAGGGGAACATCCGGAATCGGTCCCTCCGGATGGAATCGTCGCGACGTCACGAATCGCCTGTACAGGCTCCCCTCGATCAGGAGCCGGTTGGTGAGCGGGGACGTCCAATCGACGCTCCAACTGCCGCCGGGATAGTAGCGTTGCGGCACGGCCGATTCCGGCGAGATGGTGGCGCTGACGACGTCTGCGCAGGGACAGCCGTACTGGGAATCGGTGGCAAACGCCACCTTGTGCTTCGCGGCCGCCTGCAGCGTCAGGCGGAATGCCCCTTCCTTCCACACCTGGTTCTTGAAGGCCGGGCGGCTCGTATCGGGTGCATAGGTCCACAGGTCGGGATTGAACGCGTTGGCGTTGTAGAAGATCGGGACGTAGGTCTGCGTCACGAGATACCGGCCTGTCGTGAAGAACCACAACCGGTCCCGCCGGATGGGCCCGCCATAGGCCGGGTTGACATCGACGATCTTCTTCACGCGGTCCGGCGTTCGCAGACCCCGGTTCCTGAGATCGTCGGTCAAGTTGCTCCCGACGAAATTCTCGTTGGCGAAGGTGGTGATGAACGAGCCCTTGAACTCGTTGCCTCCCTCGCGGGGGATGAGGTTGACCTGGGCGCCGCCCGTGGCCTGCTCGGCCGAGACGCTCGACGACTCGACGACGGTTTCCTGATACACGGCCATGTTCATCGCGCCCTGGCCGCCCGGACCCGTCTCGAGCGTCTGCGTCGCGATGCCGTTGACCATGATCTTGAAATCGGTGGTCCGGCTGCCGTGAATGGTGAGGGTGCCGCCCGTGAATGGATTGCCGATGTTGCCGCCCACGTCCACCGAGCTCACGTTCATGCCGGGCACGAGCGCGCCCAGCATCCCGGGCGTGCGGTTCGCGGGCAGGGTGTCCACCAGCTCCTGGCTCAGTACCTGCTGGCGACTGGTGCTCTGCACGTCGACGACCGGCGTTTCGCCGGTGACGGTAATGGTCTCTTCGAGCGCCCCGACCCGCATATCCGCATTCACCGACGCGGTGAAGTTGCCGGTGAGCTCGATGCCTTCGCGTTTCACGGCGTTGAAGCCGGCCAGCGTGAACGTCACCGAGTACGAGCCCGGCCGCAGGTTCTCGATCCGGTACTGGCCGGTGCCGTCGGTCACCACCGAGCGTGTCTTCTCGATCAACGCGGGGCTGGCGGCCTCGACGGTGACGCCGGGCAATACCGCTCCGGACGTATCCTTGACAACGCCGGTGATGGAACCCTGGGCGTTCGCCGCCGCTGGAGCCAGAACGGAGCACACGGCCGCCATCAATGCGAATCGCACGAAACCGCGCATGAGTTTTCCTTTGCGTTAATTTAGATGGACCGGAAGTGGGCTCTTTGTACCCCAAATTCAACAGAAGTCAAGGCTGGACCTGGAACTGATGGATAATTCCCAATCCCGTGCGGGTCGCCAGCCCGGACGGCAGATTCAAGGAGTAACCGCATGAAGAAACTGTTTGCCCTCGTCGCTGTCTTGATGTTCGCGAGCTCGATCGACGCGATCGCTCACCACTCGTTTGCCGCCGTCTACGACGCAGAGAAGCCGATGACCGTCAAGGGCAAGGTGACCAAGGTCGAGTGGATGAATCCTCACATTCACTTCTTTGTCGATGTCGCCGAACCAAGCGGCAAAGTCACGAACTGGACAATCGAGGGCGGCACGCCGAACCAGCTCTATCGCAGGGGCTGGAAACGAGACTCGTTGAAGGTGGGGCAGGTTGTGACGGTTGACGGATTCCGGTCGAGAACGCCGACCCACTTCGCGCTCAACGGCCGCAACGTGACGCTCGACAACGGCACCAAGCTGTTCAGCGGCTCGAATGATGGCGCACCCAGCCGGTGATCCGTCCAGACTTTCAACTCCCGAAGGAGGCTCTATGAGCAAGCGTGTCCTGGTCTCGACTCTTGTGGCGCTGGTTCTCGCGGTGCTTGTGGCAGCCTGTAGTCCTGCGGCGCCACCGCCGGCACCCGCGGCGGAAACCTCGGAGGCGGGCGGCATCCCACGGTCGGCGGACGGCAAGCCGGATTTCACCGGCGTGTACACCGTGGGTGGCGTCGAAGATATCCGCGACAACCTCGCGCCAGGCAGCGAGATCGTGTTCACCGATTTCGGGCTGAAGCGCATCAAGGAAAACAACCTCGCCATCGATCCCAACACGAAGTGTCTGCCGTGGGGACCCACGCGGATGATGTGCTGCACCGCCATGCCGATCGCGTTCGTCAACCATAAGGATCTCATCGTCATCATTACCGAGTCGCAGCAGACGTTCCGCCTCGTGTACATGGACGGACGCCCTGTTCCGGAGGATCTCTACGACAGCGAAGGCAATGTGGACCCGCAGGTGGGCGGCTGGATGGGGTTCTCGACCGGCAAGTGGGAAGGTGACGCCCTCGTCGTCGAGACCGTCGGGGCAGACGATCGGACGTGGCTCGACGGCCACGGCGGTCATCAGCACAGCAACAAGATGAAGCTGTCCGAGCGCTTCCAGCCGACCGACGCCATGACGATTTCGTATACCGCCACGATCGACGACCCGACGACCTACGCGAAGCCGTGGACCTTCGTGAAGACGTTCGCGAAGCAGCCGAACGATCGAATTCTGTCCCATGCATGCATGGAGAACGAGCGCGACCTCCAGTACATGCAGCCCTTGCCGGTCATGGGTACGCGGCCGCATAAACCAGGTGCACGCGACTAGGCCCGCATGAGGTAACGAAGGCGACGGAGGTAACGGCTCTACACGGAGAACCGGAGAAACGGAGCCCGCACTGTGCCCGATGCGTCAAGCGGTTGATCGCCAGCCGGTGAACGCGCTTCGCGCGACTGAAGAGAGCGACGTCCCCACTCACAAGCCGCATCCGATCCCGAACGGCTTGCGAGTGGGGATGTCGCTCTCTTCAGCGCCCGCCGGAGGCGGGCGTCACCGGCTGGCCGTCTCCGTTTCTCCGCGCCTCCGTGTGAGCCCGTTCCCTCCGAATCCTCCGTTACCTACATGATCAGCGCACATCGATGAAGCTCGCCATTCCCGACCTGGTCTCGAACTCGTACTTTCCTGCCGTCGCGGCGGTTGCGCTCAACCGCTTCGCGGCGGAGGGTCTCGATGTCGAGCTGACAACCATATTTCCCGTTGACGCCGCGTATCGTGCGCTTCGTGACCACTCGGTCGATTTCGTCGGCGCGTCGGCGCATGCCGCACTGGCGGCATTCCCCGAGTGGGATGGCGTCAGGCTCCTCTGCGCGCAAGGGCAGGGGATGTACTGGTTTCTGGTCATGCACGCCGACTTCGGCGCGACGCGAGGCGAGCTCCACGTGGTGAAAGGGCGCCGCATCGGGGCGGCGCCCTGGGTGGACATGGGCCTTCGCCAGATGCTCGCCGAGGCCGGCATCGACGCCGGGCGCGACGCGGTGCACATCGCTCCTGTGCCGGCGGCGCCCGGCGCCGGCACCAACTTCGGCCTCAACGCCGCGCGGGCGCTCGAGGCGCGCACGATCGACGGCTTCTGGGCCAACGGCATGGCCGCCGAAGTCGCCGTCCAGCGCGGCATCGGCACCGTCGTGGTGGACGTCAGGCGAGGCGACGGGCCACCCGGCGCATTCGACTTCACGTTCAGCGCCCTCGCCGCGACCGAGCGGCTCGTCCGGGACTCGCCCGACACCGCGGCTGCAGCCGTCCGGGCCATCGCGGCGACCCACAGCGCGTTGACGAAGAACCCTGCGCTGGCCCTCGATGTCGGGCGTACCCTGTGTCCGGACGCCGAGGCGGCACTCCTTGCCGACGTCGTCCGACGTGACGTGCCGTTCTACGATTCGTCGATCTCGCGGGCGAGCGTGGACGCCCTCAATCGCTTCGCGCGGAACGTCGGTATCCTGAAATCGGACGTTCCCTTCGAGCGCGTGGTCGCCACTGGCGTCGCGCCGGCACCCCCATCAGCATGAGGCCGCAATGACATCGCCCGACGCTCTCGATCTGCCGTCCATCTGGCTCCAGGAGCTCACCTGGGAAGAGGTTGCGGCCTATCTCCGGACACGCGACACGATCATCGTGCCGTTCGGCACGACCGAGCAGCACGGGCCGGCGGGTTCGCTCGGTCTTGACGCGTATGTGGCCATCGGCCTGGCCGAGGACGCGGCGGCACGGGCCGGCGTTCTGGTCGCGCCGCCGGTGTGGTACGGCGATTCCAGTCATCATCTCGGGTTCCCGGGAACGATTTCCCTGCGAACCGAGACGCTGATCCAGATCGTCTACGACATCGTGCGCTCGCTGGCGCGGCACGGGTTCAGGCGTGTGCTGCTGCTGAACGGCCACAAGATGACGAACCTGCCGGCGCTGTCGAGCGCCGCGCGAAATATCCGGGAGTTCGAGCTCCCAGGCGTCCTGACCGCCGTCGCCGATCCCATGTACCTCGCCCGCGGCATCGCGCGGCAGATCAAGGAAGCGAACGAGCACCATGCCGGCGAGCTCGAGATTTCGCAGGTGCTGCACAAGTTTCCACACACGATCCGGCCGGAGCGATTCTCCGACGCCGCCTGCGATTTCAGCGAGGCGTTCGGGCCCTTCGCCACCGACGATCTCTTTGGCAGTGGGCGGGATTCGATCGATCAGCCGTGGACGTCGTGGGACCAGCAGCGCATCGCCCCGACGGGGCAGTTCTCCTCCAACCGCGCGGCCTCCGCGGAAAAAGGCAAGCAGTACCACGACTACATGGTGGACCGGCTGGTGGAGTACCTGGCGTGGTGGCAGTCGCGGCCGATTACGTCGCCGGGTCTTCCGCCGCCATCTTCGGCGTCGCGATGACGTTGCGCCCCACGTCCATCGCCGGCCGCGTCAGCACGATGTCCTGCCAGATGCGCTCGGTCAGCTCATGAAAACGCGGATCTTTCCGCACGGCGCGTAGATCACGCGGCCGCTCGATGTCGACCCGGTACTCCGCCTTGATCCGGCCCGGCCGGTCGGTCATCACCAGGATGCGATCCGACAGTCCGACCGCCTCCTCGATGTCGTGGGTGACGAAGACGACGCTCTTGCGGTGTGCCGTCCAGATGCGCAGGAGCTCGTAGCCCATTACGATCTTCGTCTGCGCATCGAGCGCCCCGAACGGCTCGTCCATCAGCATGATTTCGGGGTCGTAGGCCAGCAATCGTCCCAGCGCCACGCGCTGGCGCATGCCGCCCGAGAGTGCTCGTGGATAGTAATCACCGAACTCGGCGAGCCCGAGCAGGTCGAGCAGGGCGTCGATGCGGTCCGCGTGCTCGTGCTGGGGCAGGCGTGCGCACTCGAGTCCCACGGCGATGTTGGCGCGTACGTCGGCCCACGGTAACAGAGCGTCGCGTTGAAACATGAAGCCGACACTCGTTTCGGCCCCGCTCGGGTTCGGCAGCCGAACCTCGCCTGTCGTGGCCCGTACAAGGCCCGAGATCAACCTGAGGATCGTCGACTTGCCGCAGCCGCTCGGGCCGACGATGGCCATGAACTCGCCACGGTGCAGTGTGAAGGTGATGTCTCGCAGCGCCTCGATGCGCCCGTCGTAGGACATCGAGACGCGGGACAGGATTGCGCTGCCCGTGGCCTGTTCCGCACCGATCGCCATCGGCTACCGCGACAGCGCCGGCTGAAGGTCCACGTCTGCCTTCTTGACTCGGGTCAGCGTGGCATCGGAGAGCAGGACGACCTCCTGCATCACCTCGAACCCCTGAGCCGACACGCTGCCGTCCTTCGACAGACGGACCTTCGCAGAGGCAGCGATGTCGGCGAGCGCCTGGTTGCTGAAGGTGGGATACAACACCTTCGCGCTGCGCGCTACCACGGCGGAATCGGTCTGGACGATCTGAAGTGCCCGCGCGACCGCGCGCACGAAGCGTCTCGCTTCCTCCCTGTCGGCATCGACCCACTTCTGCCGCCCCATCACCACCAGCGCCGGATACTGCAGCGTCCGCCAATCGGTGACGACCTTGAACTTGCCCGAGCGCAGGTAGTCGGAGACCTCCGTCGAGACGACGGCGCCGGCGTCCACCTGTCCGGTGTCAATCGCCGCGCGCATCGCCGCGCCGCCGCCCGCCGAGACGATCTGGAAGTCACGCTCCGGCCTCAGGCCAGCCTTCGTGATGGCCCATCGCACGGTGTTGTCCGTCAGACTGCCCGCTGACGTCACCCCGATCCGTTTGCCCTTCAGCGATTTCACATCCCCGTAGGGCACGCCGGCTTTGCCCAGCAGCGCGTAGGAATGATGCTCGTCGAGACCGACGATGATCCGCGCATCGAACCGGCGGTTGACCAGCCGCACCACGTGATCGGCCGCGCAGATACAGAGGTCAACGCCCCCGCTCGCGAATGCCTGAACGGCCGGGCCGCCGCCGCGGAAGTTGATGAGCTCAACGCTGACGCCTTCGGCTTTGAACAACCCCTGATCGATGGCGACCTTGATGGGCAACAGTCCTTCGTTTACCGACGGCACCGCCAGCTTCAAGGTCTTCTTCTGTGCCGGCGACGGCGTCACGAGCAACAGGCTCCCGCAGATGGCGATCAGAACCCCAGGAAAACGCGCGAATCTCGGGCGGCCGGCCCGCTTGGTCAGAATCATGCCCACTCCCTTGTGAGACTCTCCTGTTTTCATCGAGAGGTCAAGCGAGCCCTTTTCCGCGCCGGCGTCTTCGGCACACAATCCCAATGGCGGGGTCAGACCCCATTGAAGGACGCACTCAACTTCGTTGAGTGCGTCCTTCCATGGGGTCTGACCCCGGATAACGGAGGTGTGATGTCGAAGGACTTGCGCACGTTCCTCGAGGACGTGGCGGCGCGGTATCCCGAGGAGATCAAGACGGTTGACCAGGAGGTCGACCCCAGGTTCGGGGTGACGGCTGTCGCGGCCCGTTTCGAACGGCAAGGAAAGTTTCCGGCGCTGTTCTTCCCACGCGTCATGCGCTCGCGCCTGCCCGTGATCGTCAACCTGTCGGCAACCTACGAGCGGCTCGCGTTGGGGATCGGCACCACCGTCGCGGACATGGTGAAGGTGTACGGCGAGCGACAGGCGAGCCCTGTGGCGCCGGTGACGGTCGACGCGGCACACGCGCCCGTCAAGGAGGTCATTCTGACCGGCGCTGATGCCACGCTCGACGTCCTGCCGATCCCGACGCACAACGCGCTCGATGCCGGCCCCTATCTGACTGGTGCGTTCCTGGTGTGCCGCGATCCCGATTCGGGCGCGGTCAATGTCGGACTCTATCGCCACCAGGTTCAACATGCGGACCAGCTTGGTGTCTGGTTCATCAAGGGCCATCACGGCGCATACATCCACCAGAAATACGAGAACGCCGGCAGGGACATGCCGGTCGCGATCGTCATCGGCCATCATCCCGGCGTCGTGATGGGCTCGGTGTCGCGGCTGGCCGGTTTCGGTGGCGAGTTCGAAGAAGCCGGCGCGCTGATGCAGGAGCCGATCGAGCTCGTCAAGGCGGAGTTGAGCGACCTGCCCGTGCCGGCTCGGGCTGAAATCGTCATCGAGGGCGTGATTCCCGCACGCCTGCGCGCCGAGGAGGGGCCGTTCGCCGAGTGGCCCGGCCATTACACCGAGTCCGGTCCCAAGCCGTACATCAAGGTCCAGTGCATCACCATGCGCCGGGACGCGATCTTCTACGACGTGTTCGCCGGCCACCGGGAACATCTGGTGCTCGGAAGTCTCCCGCGGATGGGGAGCGTCTATCGCCGCGTGAAACAGATCGTGCCCGGTCTCGTCAACGTGAACGTCCCGGCCCACGCGCGCATGCACTGCTACATTTCCTACCGCAAGACCAGCGAGAGCGAGGCGAGGAAGGCTGCCTTCGCCGCGCTGCTGACCGAGCCCGAGAACTTCAAGACCATCGTGCTCGTCGACGATGACATCGACGTGTTCAACGAAGCGGAGGTCATGTGGGCCATCGGCACGCGGTGCCGCGCGGAGAAAGACGTCCTGCTGATTCCGAACTGGTCCGACGGGGGCGGATTGAATCCGTCGGCATATGAATATTTTTCCGACGGCACGAAATCACCACGCCCGATGACGGCCATGGTCATCGACGCCACCAAGCCGGCACCGCCGGCGGTGTTCCCGCCGCGCGCCCTGGTGCCCGAAGAGGCGGTCAACGCCGTGGACCTCGACCGGATTATCAAACCGTTCAGCCTGTCGCGACCCGCAACCGAACCGAAGGCCCCGCGATCGTGAAGACGTTTGCGTCGGGTGACGTGCGCCTGCGGACTCGCGTGGTCGCCCAACTCTGCCTCGGCACGGCGCTGCTCGCTGCGTGGGAGCTGGCCGCCACCTCCTACGTCGATCCCTTCTGGATCGGCCAGCCGAGCGCAATCGCCGTTCGGCTCTGGGAGGTGTTCGTCGAGGGCGACATGCTCACGCACACCGGCATCACGCTCGGTCACGCCGTCGCGGGCCTGTTCGCCAGCCTGGTCGTTGGCGTGCCGATCGGGATGCTGTTTGCCGCCAACCGGTTCGTGGCGGCAACGCTCGAACCCTACTTCCTCGGTTTCTACAGTCTTCCCCGCGTGGCCCTCGCCCCGCTGATGATTCTCTGGTTCGGGATCGGGTCGCTGTCGAAGATCATGATGGCGTTCTCGATGGTGGTCTTCGTCGTCATCCTGAACACCTACGAGGGTGTCCGGGGCGTGGACCGCGATCTGCTCGACATGTTGCGCGCGATGCGTGCCTCGCGCGCGTACACCGTGCGCAAGGTGCTGTTGCCGTCGATTGTTCCGTGGATCTTCGCGTCGCTGCGTGTCGGCATCGGCCTGGCGCTCGTGGGGGCCGTCATCGGTGAGCTGGTGGGCGCCAATCGCGGCCTTGGCTGGTACGTCGAATACGCCGCAGGCCGCGTCGACATCGTCGGCGTGTTCACGGGACTCGTCGTGCTCGCGGCTCTGGGCGTGAGCCTCAACGCCATCGTCAAGGCGATCGAAGGACGGCTGGCATATTGAGCGGAGGCACGCACCGGCCCGTAACGCATGTCTCGTCCGACGTGCTGATCGTCGGCGCGGGCGGCGCGGGCATGTACGCGGCCGTCGCCGCGGCCCGTGGTGGGGCGTCCGTCCTGCTGGTGGACAAGGGCGTCGTCGGCCGTGGCGGCGCGACCATCATGGCGCAGATGACGGTGGCCGCCGCGCTCGGACACGAAGAGCCAGACGACTGGACCGTGCATGCCGCCGACACCGTCGCAGCGGGTCGAGGCCTGTGCAACGAGCGGTTGGTGGCGCTGCTTTGTGAGCAGGGGCCCAGCCGCATCCTGGAGATGGACGCGTGGGGTACCCGCTGGGCGCGCACGGGGAACCGCCTCAAGCAGAGCCCCGCACCCGGTCACAGCCGCAGGCGCTGCTGCTACGTCGACTTCCTCAACACGGGTCCGGCCGTAGCCGCCACGCTGCGCCGGCAAGTCGGCAGTTCACCCCGGATCCAGCGACTCAGCAACGCAGCCGTCACCGATATCGTCGTCCGCGACGGCCGTGCCGTCGGCGCCGTGGCATTGGATATGGTCTCGGGCGGGCCGCTGACCATCGGCGCCAGGGCGGTGATTCTGGCGGCGGGTGGATTGACGAAGCTCTATCGGCGCAACAGCGCGTCCTCGAACATGGGCGGCGAAGCCTACGCGCTGGCCCTCAATGCCGGGGCAGAACTGGTCGACATGGAATTCGTGCAGTTCTTTCCGATCGCGAACCTGGCGCCGCGTCTCGTCGGCATGGATCCGATCATGTGGGATCCCTTCAGATACAAATTGGGAGGCCGTCTCCTCAACGGACAGTTCGAGGAGTTCATTCACCGCTACGGCAGCACCGACGAGGGTCATTACTCAACCGCACGCGATCTCGCCTCATACGCCATCGTCAAGGAAGTCGAGGCCGGTCGCGGCTCGCCGCACGGCGGCGTCTATCTCGACTTCCGGCATGTCGCCGAATCGGAGCTGCGGGATGCGTTCGGGCCGGTGATCGATCGACTCGCCGCCAACGGCATCGATCTCACCCGCATGCCGATCGAGGTGAGCCCGATCGCGCATTACCACATGGGCGGCATTCGCGTGAACACGCGGATGCAAACCTGTGTCGAAGCGCTGTATGCCGCGGGAGAGGCGGTTGGCGGAGCGCATGGCGCCAATCGACTGTCCGGCAATGCCATCACGGAAGCGTTCGTGTTCGGCGAGTGCGCCGGCGTGGCCGCGGCTGAAGACGTCGCGCGGCGCGGGCAGTCCGGCTGGGACGACACCGCCGCCGCCCCGGCACTGGAGCTGGCGCGCTCGGTGCGCGACGGCCGTCCGCAGGGCGAACGCTCGCCAGTCAGCCTGCAGACGGAATTGCAGGACCTGATGTGGGAGCAGGTCGGTGTCTTCAGGACCGGCGCGCAGTTGGAGACGGCCCTGAGCCGAATCCGGCAGATGCGCGACGCCGAGTTGCCGCACCTGCGCATCGCGGCACCCGGGCCGTTCAACATGGATCTGCACGATTGGTACGAGCTGCGCGCGATGTTGATGGTCGCCGAGTCGGTGGCCGCCGCGGCGGCCGCGCGCCGCGAGAGCCGCGGAGCGCACCAGCGGCTCGACTTTCCCGAGACCGACGCGGCGCTGAGCCACAACCAGGTGATTCGACTCGAGCGCGGCGCGCTGTCGATACGGCCCGAGCCGCTGGTTCGCGCTCAGGCAACGGCGGCAGACTCATGAGCGCGGGGATCAACCCACCCACCGCGCTGCTGCGCGTGTGGCGCGGACAGCCTGGCGAGGCGGGCAGCTACGACACGTTCGAAGTGCCGTACGAAGAGGGCATGTCGGTGCTCGATGGTCTGAGGTGGATCCGTGCGCGCCTCGATCCGACGCTCGCCATTCGCTATAGCTGCATCAGCGCCAATGTCTGCAAGACCTGCATGGCGCTCGTGAACGGCGACGTGCAGTACACCTGCATGGCGCGCCTCGATTCGACGCCCACCACCGTAGCGCCGCTTCCCAAACGGCCGATCATCAGGGACCTGGTGACCGACACCGTCCCAGCCGACGAGCATCCGGCCCATCTGGATACCACCGGCGAGGAGGACTGACCGACGCGCGCGCCCTACCTTTTCCACCCCTTTCAATCCACCCCTTTCTGCTTGACATTCAGCTTGCCCGAGCGTGGCTTCCCCACCTACCCCATCGACGTCGTCCGACGCCGGCAATCCGCGCACGCCTGGCAGGGCGACGTGAGGCATTACTCAAATCTGATTTCCGACAAGCGCCTTTGAATAACTGGAGCGACACATGAAGGCACCGAAGACCGACAAGAATGCGCCGGAGTTCCAGCCGGACAGCCCCGCGGGATTCTCGCGGCGCGATTTCATCACGGCGACGGCGGCGACGGGGATTGCGCTCGGGGCGGGCCCGACGGCCGAAGCACTGGCGCAGCAGCCGGCCGGCGCGGCCCCCGCGGCCGCGCGGCCAGAGGATGCGCTGCCCAAAGGGCAGCAGCGGCTGACGATGTACCAGGGCACGGCGGCCGGGGCGTTCGTGGCGCAAATGAAGGCAGCCGGTGTGAACACGTTCTTCCACACGAACACCAGCGGGTTCGTGCCGCTGTGGGAAGCGATCCATGAGGCGGGTGACGTGCAGGTCATCAACTTCACCCACGAAGGTCAGGCGGTGGCGGCGGCGCAGGGCTACACGATGGCGAGCCGGAAGCTCGGCTTCTTCTTCGGGAGCGATGCCGGGGTCGGCAACGCGATGAGCAATCTGTATTGCGCGTGGAAGGACCGGGTGCCGCTGCTCGTGAGCTTCTCGGGCGGCGACCTGCGGGGGCAGGGCAAGGACGGGTTCGAGTATTGGGACGACATGCTCGGGCCGACGCGCCCGTTCACGATGTGGACGGGGACACTGCTGCCCGACGACATGACGGATATCGCGCGGCGGGCGATCAAGTTTGCGTTCGGGCCGCCGACCGGACCGGTGACGCTCGCGTGGGGTGGCGGCAACTACGGCCAGAAGGTGCAGGCGCCCATTTATCCGATCGATCTTGCGCACGCCCGTCATGTGTCGCGCGCGCCGGCCGACGCGATCATGAAGGCGGCGCGGTGGCTTGTCGAAGCCGCATACCCGGTCATCGTCGTGGGGCCGGAGGTCACCGAGGACGGGGCGACCAAGGAGCTGCTGGCGCTGGCGGAAAAGCTGTCTGTGCCGGTGGCGGATACCAAGGACGACCTGTACGCGAATTTCCCGACGGATCATCCGCTGTTTCTCGGCCAGCTCGAGGCGATGCGTTTTCCGCGCGAGGCGGATTTGCTGCTCAGCGTGGGCGAGAGTCTGAGGCGCGGCAATCCGCTGCGCACGCCGCCGACGATCCATATCAGCCACGACCCGGACATTCTCGGCCGCGCGGTCGCGCCGGATCTGATGATTCTCTCGAACGTCCGGTCCGCGATTCGCGACCTGTCGGACGCGGTGGACAGCCTGCTGACGAAAGATCGGCTGGAGCGGATCCGGTCGAAGCGGCTGACTGACATCACGGCCCTCAACGCCAAGCTGAAGCAGGCGCGCGAGGAGGCGATCCAGTCGCGCTTCGACATCAGCCCGCTGTCGTGGGAGCGGGTGGGAGTGGAGTTGGAGAAGGCGCTCGACAAGGATGCGGTGATCGTGCCGGAGCTGGGCAGCCAGTATTACAAGGTGCTGCGGCAGCTCACCTTCGGCGGCGCGAACAAGGCGAAGTTCGGCCGGACGACCGGGTCGGCTCTGGGATGGGGCGTCGGCGCCGCGTTCGGCGTGAATCTGGCGTTACCGGAGCGGCAGGTCGTGTCGCTGCAAGGCGACGGCGGCTTCCTGTTCGGGCAGTCGGAAACCCTGTGGACTATTTCCCGGTACCAGTCGCCGATGCTCATCGTGATCATGAACAACCACCGCTACAACGAGAGCCGGGCGCGCAACATGAATGACGGCGGGCCGTTGCTCGAGGCGGGGCGCGATTACAACGGATATCTGGGCGATCCCGATGTCGACTACGTGAAGATCGCGGAGGCCTACAGCCTGAAAGGCGAGAAGGTCAAGACGGCGGCCGAGCTGCCCGCGGCGCTGCAGCGCTCGCTGAGACACATGAAGGACGGCAAGGCCGTGATCCTCGATGTGGAGATTGCGGCGGACGGCCCGGTGATGAGTCAGGACACCTGGTATCAGAAGCACTCAATCGCCGATATTCGCCGGAAGCGGCAGAACGCATAAGGGCGGGGGAGTCACCATGCGAGGCAGGGGAACAACGCAGACCACTCTGATCGGCGTTACGGCGGTGATGTGGCTGCTCACGGCGGCCGCGGGGGCGGCGCGGCCGCAGACCGGCGCCGCGGCGCCGGCGCAGAGCGCCGACGCGGCGCAGATCGAGAAGGGACGGCAGGCGGTCGGGACGGTCTGCGTCGGTTGTCACAACAACATCATGCGGATGGTGCAGATCCACAAAAAAACGCCGGCGCAGTGGAGAAGCACCGTCTATTCCATGATCGGCCGTGGCGCGATGATTTTCCCCGAAGAGGTCGAGCCGCTGACGGCGTTCCTCTCTTCGGTCACCGCTGCGGCGGCACGGCCGACGCCCGCGGCTGGGACAGGGGCGGCGGCGATGCCGGCATCGCCAGGCCGGGCCATCCTGGAGCGGACCTGCCAGGCGTGCCACGACCTGGCGACGGCGACGAAGAAGCCGGCCGACGACTGGAACGCCGTGGTCAGCAGGATGGTGCTCTACGGCGCACAGCTGGGCGCCGACGAGCAGAAGACGCTCGTCGAACACCTCAACACCGTGGCCAAATAGCCCGCGCGCTACGGGCGCCAAGCCACCATTTGGCGTCCGTTGGTTCTGACACTCAGAACGATTACCCCGCTGACGACAAGTCATAAGGAGTTCACCATGCGTCGATGTGTCCGGCTCGCGTTGGCGGTGTTGGCAGGGCTGGCGGCTGTTCCGTCCATCACGTATGCCCAGGCCTCGATTACCGGGGTCGTCCGCGACGCTTCGGGTGCCGTGCTGCCAGGGGTCACCGTTGAAGCGGCGAGCCCGGTGCTGATCGAGAAGGTCCGCTCGGTGGTCAGCGACGGGAGCGGGCAATACCGGATCGAGAATCTCCGGCCAGGTGCGTATGTGATCACCTTCACGCTCCCTGGCTTCGCGACCGTCCGGCGTGAAGGAATCGAGTTGTCGGGCACGTTTGTCGCAACAGTGAATTCCGAGATGCGCGTCGGCGGCCTCGAGGAAACGATTACCGTCACCGGCGAGTCTCCCATCATCGACGTGCAGAGCACCACGCGTCAGCGCGTGCTGGATCACGAGGTGCTCGACGCGCTTCCATCGAACCGGGCGCCGCAGATCATCGCCGGCCTCGTACCGGGCATCTCGAGGAGCAATCAGGACGTCGGCGGGAATGTGGGGGATGGATCGGGTAAAGGCACGATCACCACCCGCGGCGTGACGGAATCGCGGACGGTGTTCGCGGGTGTGCCGACCCTCACGGCGGCCGGGCCCGGTCACAAAGCGTACAACTTGGAGGTGTTCCAGGAAGTGACCGTCGACAACGGCGGCGTCGGCGTGGAGCACCGAGAAGGTGGCGTGCGGATCGGCCTGATTCCGAAAGACGGCGGCAACACCTTCCACGGGAACTTTCTGCTCAACTTCGCGAATGATTCGATGCAGGGGTCGAACATCACACAGGAGTTGAAGGATGCGGGCCTGCGAACGGGTGATTCGGTCAAGCAACTGATGGACGTGAACCCAGGGGTCGGCGGACCGATTGTCAGAGACAAGGTGTGGTTTCACGCGACCACGCGTTACGCGCGGGCGTGGAACTATGTGCCGCTGTATTTCAACAAGAATGCGGGCAATCCCAACGCCTGGACCTACGAGCCCGACACCAGCCGGAAGCCGGCGGCGAACGAAAACACCATCAAACACGCCAACGGCCGGGTCACCTGGCAGGCCACGGCGAGGAACAAGCTCGCCTTTACCTACGATTACTCCGACATCTGCGACTGTCCGCGGGGATTGACCGCCTCGATCTCTCCGGAAGCGAATCTCGGCAGCTATGTCACGTTCAAACCCCCGACCAGCCAGCTCTCGGCGGAGTGGACGTCGCCGCTAAGCAACCGCATGTTGCTCGAGACGACGTTCTACACGCAGGTGTCCGGCTTCAAGCGCGCCGAGACCAATCCGTACTTTGCACCGACCCCGGAGCCGATGATCGCGGCGACGGAACAGTCGACCGGGATGTCGTACCGCGCGACGGCCAGTCTGAACGACCTGGTCGCTTCCACGTTCTACGCGCGGGCTGTCCTGTCCTACATCACGGGTGCGCACGCGTTCAAAGTCGGCTTCGTCGGAGGGATAGCCGATACCGAGCAGAAGCTTCGAAGCCCGGATGCGCCGATCAGCTTCCGGTTCAACAACGGCGTGCCGAACCAGGTGACGCTGTTCGCGACGCCGGTGTCGTACAAGGCGAAGCTGAATGCCGATCACGGGCTGTTCGTCGAGGACAAGTGGACCATCAAGAGGCTGACGCTGACCGGTGGCCTGCGCTACGACTATTTCAACCTGGAGTTCCCGGAGGTGGTGGTGGGCCCGAGCACCTTCACGCCCAGTCGAAATATCGTGTTCCCTGAGACGCCCGGCGCGAATCTGCACGACATTTCACCGCGGACCGGTCTGGTGGTGGACGTGTTCGGCAACGGGAAGACGGCCGTGAAGGTGAGCGCGGGCAAGTATCTGTACGGGGAGCACGTATCCGGGACGGCGTTTTCGAATGCGGCTCCGGCGAACCGGCTCGTCAACAGCGCGAGCCGCTCGTGGACCGACACCGACCGCGACTTCGTGCCGGATTGTGATTTGGCCACCCGCACCGCGAACGGCGAGTGCGGCGCGATCACCAATGCCAACTTTGGCAGCACCGTGGCCGGGCTCACCTTCGATCCCGATGTGATCAATGGCTGGGGCAAGCGGCGGTACAACTGGCAGTTTGCGGCCGGGGTGCAGCAGCAGGTTCTGCCCCGTGTCTCGGTCGGCGTCGAGTACTGGCGCACCGCGTTCGGCAACTTCATCGTCACGCAGGATCGCTCCTACACCCAGAGCGACTTCGACCGGTTCAGCATCACGGCGCCGGTCGATCCGCGCCTGCCGGGAGGTGGCGGTTACGTCGTCTCCGACCTGGTCAACGTCAAGCCGGCAGCGTTCGGCCGCGCCGCCAACGGCTACGTCACCTTCGCCAAGAATTTCGGCAAGCAGATCGAGCACTGGAATGGCGTCGACGTCACGATGAACGCGCGGCTCGGCGGCGGCGTGCTGCTGCAGGGTGGGACGAGCACCGAGCGCCAGACGACTGACAATTGCGAGGTCGTCACCCAGGCCGGCGGGTTGCCACCCGAGCGTGGTACGGGTGTGCCGGTATACAACCCGAGCCAGCTCTATTGCCACGTGAACGGCAGTTTCCGTACCCAAGCCAAATTCATCGGTTCGTACACCATCCCCCGGGTCGACGTGCAGGTGTCCGCCTCGTTCCAGAATTTGCCGGGGCCCGAGGTGGCGGCCAACTATGTCGCGACCAACGCCGTGGTCGCGCCCTCTCTCGGGCGGCCGCTGGCCGGCGGCGCGACCAACGTCACCGTGAATCTCGTCGAGCCGCGCACGATGTACGGCGAGCGCATGACCCAGATCGACTTGCGGGTTGGCAAGATTGTGCGGCTCGGCCCGATGCGTGCGACCGCGAGCCTCGATCTCTATAACGCGTTGAACGACAACCCGGTGCTCGCGGAGAGCGTCGCCTATGCCAACTGGCGGCAGCCGCAAAGCATCCTGAACGCCCGCTTCGCCAAGGTGAACCTGCAGTTCAGCTTCTGAGGATCAAGCAGGACGTTATCCCTGCCAGTACGCATCCGGGTTTTCTTCTGGAAGGACCGTTGCCTCGATTCGGAGGTTCTCGCTCTTCGCCACGTCGATCGTTCGTTCCGGAGCGTCGTATCCGGCTTTCCAGATGAACAGCCGGTGCTCGCCGTCCGGCACCTCGAAGGTCGCCAACCCCGCGTCATCGGTGGACTCGCGGTAGACGCCCAGGCGTACATGGGCCTCGCGCACGGGTGTGTCCGTCCCCTTCTCGACGACCTGGATCGAGACGCGATGTTCGGGTGAGGGAACAGTCGTGACAGCGAATGCGGAGGATGCGCAATCGTGTGGCAGGCGCGATTCCGTTGGCGGAAAAACGATCGACCTGGAGAAGCGGCCCTCTGCGGCGGGCGCGGTCATCTCGATTGACGTCCAGAACAGGCCGGTCGTGCCGTTCCATGGCGTGTCGCCAAGTGCGCCGACCGCGGCTCGGGCCCCGGTCTCGTCGTGGATTTCGATCTCGTGACCTCCGAGTACGCAGCCGGCCGAGCATTTCACGCCGACCTTGACGTGGAAGGCCTGACCGATGACGACTGCGGACGGATGGTCCCATACCGCCAAGCTTGTGGCGTGGGGCCGCGTCCGGAGCGAAAGCGTCACCGAGCCTTCGTCGTGCACGACACCGTCGACGGTGTGGCCCGGCACGATCACGGCCCACTCGAACTCGCCGATCGCGTCGGGCGCCCTGAGCGTGATCGCCGCCGTATCCTGACGATCGCCGGTGAGGTCCGGCAGCTGGCCGGTGTCGCGCACCTCGCCGGACTCGCGCACGATGAACGGCGCGCCGCTCAGGTTGCATCCGTAGCGGCACGTCGCGCGGAGCGTCAGAGAGAAGTCGCGGCCTGCATCGACCTCAGGGGCAGCTTCGTGGACTTCGAGCGCAATTGCGCCGGCAGGCGATGTTTCGGCCATGGGTTGACAACTATAATGGGGTCACCTAACGTATCGCCAAATTCGCTGGCAGCCCGAATCGGGAGGCAAATTCCTCGATGGTGAATGTGATCCGGGCCTGCGTCGGCGTCGCGTGTGTCGGAACCGCGTTCGCATTGGCAGGTGCGGGCCTCCTTCGGGCCTCGAGTCAGGAGCCGTTGCAGCCCGTTCCGGCGCCTTCCTCCCACCGCCTCCTCGTCACGCGCTACTGCGTCACCTGCCATAACGAAAAGACGAACACCGCCGGGCTCGCGCTCGATCGGGCGAATGTCGACCGCCCGAGCGACAACGCGGAGGTGTGGGAAGAAGTCATCCGCAAGCTGCGGACGGGGGCGATGCCTCCGGCCGGCATGCCGCGGCCGGACGCGGCCGGCTACCAGACGCTGATCACGTTCCTGGAAAGGGAACTCGATCGCGCAGCCGCTGGCCATCCCAATCCCGGTCGGCGCGCCGCATTCCATCGCCTCAATCGCGCTGAATACGCCAATGCGATTCGCGACCTGCTGGCGGTCGACATCGACGCGGCGTCGCTGCTTCCGGTCGACGACGCGGGCCACGGCTTCGATAACGTCGCCGACATGCTGTCGGTGTCGCCGCGGCTGGTGGAAGGCTATATCTCGGCGGCGACCAGGATCAGCCGCCTGGCCCTTGGCGATGCGGCGACCCGTCCGTATACCGAGACCTACGATGTCTCACGGCGGCTGCGGCAGGAGGATCGGGTCAGCGACGACCTCCCGTTCGGGACACGCGGCGGCATCGCGGTCCGCCATCATTTCCCGGTCGACGGCGAGTACGTCCTCACGGTACGGCTGCAACGGAACAAGGACAACTACGTCGTCGGCGTTGCCGAGCCGCACGACATCGACGTGCGCCTCGACGGCGCGCTCATCAAGCGGTTTACGGTCGGCGGCGCCCATAAGGGGCGGCTGGGCGTCCTCAACACCTTCGGCAATCCCAATTTCAGGGGAGAGCCGCAGCAGGAGATCTACGAGTTCACGGCGGATGCCGGGCTGGAAGTCCGCTTTCCGGCGAAGGCCGGCACGCGGGTGGTGGGGGTCGCCTTCGTGGAGGACGCCTCGGAACCTGAATTCGAGGTGCTGCCTCGTCAGTCGTTCGACGAAGTTGCGGCAAGCGGTTACAAAGGAGGCGAACCGCTGTTGGACAGGGTCACGATCGGCGGACCCTATAACGCCGTCGGGCTTGGAACGACCGAGAGTCGCCGCAAGATCTTCGTGTGCAACCCCAACGAGAGCAAGGATGAAGAGTCGTGCGCCAGCCGGATTCTCTCCACCCTGGCGCGGCGTGCGTATCGCCGGCCGGCGACGGGAAAGGATCTCCAGACTCTTCTCAGCTTCTACAGAACCGGCCGCACCGACGAAGGCTTCGAAGCCGGCATCGGCCTGGCGCTGGAACGAATGCTCGTGTCTCCGAATTTCCTGTTCCGCCTCGAGCGCGATCCAGCGAATGCGGGACCCGACACCGTCTATCGCCTCAGCGACCTGGAGCTCGCATCGCGGCTGTCATTTTTCCTATGGAGCAGCATTCCGGACGAGACGCTCCTGACCCTCGCCGAGCAGGGCCGGCTCCACGAGCCCGCCATACTCGGCCAGCAGGTTCAGCGGATGCTCGCCGACGCGCGGTCGAAGGCGCTGGTCAGCAATTTCGCTGCGCAATGGCTGTCGCTGCGCAATCTGCGGACGATCTCGCCCGATTCGACCGCGTTTCCCGATTTCGACGACGAGTTGAGGGAGGCGCTGCATCGGGAGACCGAGCTCTTTTTCGAAAGCCTGCTGCGCGAAAATCGCAGCGTCCTCGAGCTATTGGACGCGAACTACACCTTCCTCAACGAACGTCTCGCGCGCCATTACGGCATTCCGGATGTATTCGGCAGCCATTTCCGGCGCGTGCCACTGGGTGATGACCGGCGGCGAGGGTTGCTGGGCCAGGGAAGCATTCTGACGGTGACCTCGTATTCGAACCGGACCGCACCGACGCTGCGCGGCAAGTGGATACTCGACAACGTGCTCGGCACGCCCCCGCCCCCGCCGCCGCCCGACGTTCCCTCGCTGAAGGAGGAGCGCGACGGCGACGCCAAGCCGCTCACCATGCGCGAGCGACTGCGTCAGCACCAGGAGAATCCGAGCTGTGCGAGCTGCCATCGCCAGATGGATCCGCTCGGCTTCGGGCTGGAGAACTTCGACGCGCTGGGGCGGTGGCGAGACGCCGACGCCGGCGCGCGGATCGATCCGACAGGCACCCTGCCCAATGGAATGCAGTTCGACGGCCCCGCGGGGCTTCGAAAGGTGCTGCTCAGTCATCCGCAGCAATTCGTCCAGACCTTCACCGAAAAACTCCTGACGTATGCGCTGGGCCGTGGTGTCGAGTTCTACGATGCGCCGGCCGTTCGAACCATCATGCGCGAGGCGGATGGCGCCGGCTACCGGTTGGGGGCCCTGATCGCGGGGATCGTGAAGAGTGATGCATTTCAAATGAGAAAGACGAGGTCGCGACCGTCATGATGGTGTTCAAGAAAGCCATTCCTCGCCGGGCGTTCCTGCGGGGGATGGGGACGACGCTGGCGTTGCCGCTGCTCGACTCGATGATTCCGGCGATGGCGGCTGCGGCCCAGACGGCGGCCAAGGCGCCGGCACGGCTCGGATTTGTCTACGTGCCGAACGGCATCATCATGGACAAGTGGACGCCGGCCGCCGAAGGCGCCGCCTTCGAGCTGACGCCGACGCTGGCGCCGCTGGCGCCGTTTCGAAACCGGCTGCTGGTCGTCACCGGACTCGAGAACAGGGCGGCGCGGCCACCGATGGGCGCAAAGCTGACCGGACCCCACGCCGCTGCGGCCGGTTCGTTCCTCACGGGCGTGCACCCGAGGCCTCCAGGGGCGGCCGGCATTTCCGTGGATCAGATCGCGGCGGCGGAGCTGGGCAAGCACACGCAACTGTCCTCGCTCGAGCTCACGCTCGACGTCGGCGAGACCGGCGCCGGCGCCGATGCCGCCGACACGGACGCCTACCTCAACACCATCTCCTGGCGCAGCGCCACGACGCCGCTGCCGATGGAGCACAATCCGCGCAAGGTCTTCGAACGCCTGTTCGGCGACAGCGAGAGTACGGACCGGGCCGAGCGCCTTCGCCGCGTCCGGAAGAGCCGCAGCATTCTCGATTCGGTGACCGAGGAAGTCACCGGTCTGCTGGGGGAAGTAGGTCCGAGCGACCGCGCGAAGCTCACCGAGTATTTCGAAGGCATCCGCGACATCGAGCGGCGCATCCAGATCGCCGAGGCGCAATCGGGGCGCGATCTGCCGGCGTTGGCGCGGCCCGGCGGCATTCCTGCCAGCTATGAAGCGCACGCCAGGTTGATGTTCGATTTGCAGGTACTGGCCTACCAGACCGACATGACGCGCGTCATTACATTTGCCATGGCGCGCGAAAAGAGCGAGCGCGCCTATCGCGAGCTCGGGATGGACGAGGGGCACCATGCGCTGTCGCATCACGATTACGACGCCGAGCTGGTCGCGAAGGTGGCCCAGATCAACATCTATCACGCCAAGATGTTCGCGTATTTCCTCGACAAGATGGGCTCGACGGCCGACGGCGACGGGTCGCTCCTCGACCATTCGATCATCCTGTACTGCAGTTCTCTGAGCGACGGCATGGCTCATAACCCTCGCAACCTGCCGCTGCTCGTGGCGGGCGGGGGAGGGGGTCAGATCAAGGGCGGGCGCCACCTTCGGTATGCACAGGATCCACCGGTCACGAATCTGTTCCTGACGTTGCTGGAGAAGACAGGGATCCACGTGGATACGTTCGCCGACAGCACCGGCGCGCTCGAGCTCCTCTCTATCGGGTAGTGACAGTCGGAAGAATGGAGCGCCGAGGATTGAGAATCGACGGCAGATGCGGCGGGTTGATGGCGGCGGTGCTGTCGGTGGCTGCCCTTGCGGCGGCTGCCGACGATCTTCGCCTGATCGAGGCGGTTCGCATCGGCGATCGCCAGGCGGTCCGTTCGCTCCTGGGCGAGCGTGTCGACGTCAATGCAGCTCAGGGCGACGGGGCGACGGCGCTGGCGTGGGCCGTTCACCGTGACGATCCGCCAATGGCCGAGCTGCTGATCAACGCCGGAGGCAACGTCAACGCGGCCAACGATTATGGGGTGACGCCGCTGTCGCTGGCGTGCACCAACCGCAACAGCGCGCTGGTTGCCATCCTGCTCGACGCCGGGGCCAACCCGAACGCGGCGCTCTCCACCGGTGAAACGCCGCTGATGACCTGCGCGAAAACGGGCAGTGTGGACGCGGTGACGTCGCTGCTCGCTCACCGCCCCGACGTGAATGCGGAGAACCGGCGGGGGCAGACGGCGCTCATGTGGGCTGCCGCGAACAAACGCCCGGAGATCGCGCGCCTGCTGATCGAACGCGGCGCGAACGTCAATGCCAGTTCGCGCACCTTGAAGGGCTTCACGCCGCCGCAATATTTCACTTACGGGGTACCTGAATTCATCACCGACGAGCCGTCAGCCGAGACGCATCCGGATCTCATGACCTCCAGGGGCGGGTTTACGCCGCTGATGTTCGCGGCGCGGGCCGGCGATCTCGAGACCGCCGGCGTGCTGGTCGCCGCGCGCGCCAACCTGAATCACGCCTCGCCCGACTACGGCAGCGCGCTGGTCGTGGCGAGCCTCAACGGTCACGAGTTGCTCGCCATCTTCCTCGCGGAGCAACGCGCCGACCCGAACATCGCGGACGGCTGGGGATTCACGGCGTTGCATTACGCGCTGCGGGACGGCATCAACGCGATCGGAATGGCGAGATCGCGAGTTCCGAGCGACCGCCAGTGGCTACGGTCCAACATGCCGGCGCTGGTCATCGCGCTGCTGGAGCACGGAGCGAATCCGAACGCCCGCGTCACCAAGGGGTTGCCGCCTTACGACTATCTTCCGTATGCCCGCGAAGACAATGGACAGCTGCCGTACCTTCGCCAGCCCGGCGCCACGCCCTTCTTGCTGGCCGCCGCGTCCACCGATCTCCCCAGCATGCGCGCCCTGGTGGCTGCGGGCGCCGATCCGCTGGCCGCCACCGACGAGGGAGCGACGCCGTTGATGGTCGCGGCTGGGCTTGGCAAGCTCACGCGCCTCTCGCCCGAGCAGGAAGCGACTGCGCTCGAGGCGGTCAGGATGACGGTGGCGCTGGGTGCCGACGTCGATACGGCCCTCAAGGACGGTCGTACTGCGCTGATGGGAGCCGCCCATCTGGGAGCGAACACGATTGTCGAGTTCCTCGCGGAGAGAGGCGCGAATCTGAACGCCAAGGACAAGTACGGCCAGACGGCGCTGGGCGTCGCCGAGGGCCGATCGCCAGGTAGCGGCGCGAGAGGCAACCGGCGCTATTTCAGGTTTTCGGCCGGCGGCGGCGGCGAGAGCACCGCAGGGCCCGGCGTGCAGAAGAGCACGGCAGAATTACTTCTCCGGCTGGGCGCCACGCCCTTGCCCGCCCGCGCGCCGCAGCGAGCCGGTGACGCCCCGACACCCTGACGCGGCCTCTAGGTACTTGCCGGCCGATGCGCTCGAAGGAACGAACGTACCTGGCGCACCGCCAGGGGAATCCGCTCCTTGGGTTCCTTCCACGGATACATGCTCACTTCGGACTTCGGCGCGAGCATCGCGCACTCCATGGCGACGGCCAGGGGATGCGCCGGGATATCGTCCGGCATGATCAGCACGGGCGTCTGGCAGTTGCGCACGAAATCGCGCGTCACGGTGAAGACGAAGTCGGGATTGGTGCGATACATCTTCGTGAGGTACCTGTCGACCATGTCCATCGTGATCTCCGGCCGCCGCTTGACGAGATCCGGACCCCACCCCTTCATGCTGCCGTCGTAGAGCAGGGTGGGCGCCTCGGGCCGGAAACCCACGGGCTGCGCCGGCACGGCGGCGACCACGCGACCAGGTGCCCGCTTGATCAGGTTCCAGATGAACGGGCCGCCGATGCAGAAGCCCATCACCATGAACGTGTCGACCCCCAGGTGATCCAGCAGCGCGAGCTGGTCGTCGGTGTGTGTATCCCACGGCCGGTCGACCTCGAGCGGGCCGGTGGACAGGCCAGTGACGGCGTTGCGCAGGTCCGCCGCGATGCAGCGGTACTCTCCCTTGAACTCGTCGATCGCGTTGAAGGGGGCGGTGCGCAAGCCAGCGGTGGACGAGTTCAACCCCCCACCGGAGATGAGCAGCAGCGGGAAGCCGGGGCCCCCGGTGTCCTCATAGCGGATGCGAACCGGCCCCTTGTCGAAGAAGGTCGGCGCGGGTCCTGGTTGCCCGGTCTGAGCGAGCACGCCCTTGGCCGCGGCGATCGCGGCGGCCGCGCCGCCCGCTTGCAGGATCTTGCGTCTGATCGGATCCATACGCGCCTTCTCCTCGAGTCTACGTCGTCGGCCGGTGCGCCCGAAGGAACGAACGGATCTGGCGCACCGCCAGCGGAATCCGCTCCTTGGGTTCCTTCCACGGGAAGATGCTCACTTCGGCCCTCGGCGCGAGCATGGCGGCCTCCATCGCAACCGCGTACGGGTGCGCGGGGATGTCGTCCGGCAGGATCAGCAGGGGCGTCTGGCACGAGCGCACGAAATCGCGCGTCACGGTCCAGACGAAGTCGGCGTTGGTGCGGTACATCCGGGTGAGGAATCGGTCCACCATCTCCATCGTGATCTCGGGCCGCCGCTTCACCAATGCCGGACCCCACCCCGCCATGTTGCCGTCGTAGGAGAGGGTGGGCATCTCCGGCCGGAAGCCGCTTGGCTGCGCGAGCACGGCGGCGACGACACGAGTCGGCGCCCGCTCCAGGACGTTCCAGACCAGCGGGCCACCGATGCAGAACCCCATCACCATGAACCGGTCGATGCCCAGGTGATCCATCACGCCAAGCTGGTCATCGGTGTGTGAATCCCACGGCCGGTCGATCTCGAGCGGGCCGGACGACTGCCCGGTATTGCCGTTGCGCAGGTCCGCCGCGATGCAGCGGAATTCGCCCTTGAACTCGTCGATCGCGTTGAAGGGCCCGGTGCGCAGCCCGGCGGCCGTCGAGTTCAGTCCGCCGCCGGCGATGAGCAACAACGGAAAGCCGGAACCGCCGGTGTCCTCGTAGTAGATGCGGACCGGGCCTTTTTCGTAGAACGGCATCGCAGCTCCTGCGTGTTAGCGGCCTGGCGCGCCCGTGAAATAACCGCTGGTGATCGCCTCATGCCAGAGGAGCGCGCCGATCGGCGCCACGCCCATCGGAAGGTCCTTTTCCGCCGCGTTGTAGCCGTGAACGCCGCCGTCGAAGTGCGCGATGCGGACTTTGGGGGCCGGCTTCATCGCCGCGTACGCCGGCATATAGACGTTCTGGTAGCCGGAGACCGTGTGGTCGCGGCTGTTGCTGGTGATGACGGCCAGCACCGGCGGCACCGGCTTGGCTCCGGGTCCGGACACCTCGCGTAGATAGCCGACGTAGCGGTCGACCATCTTCTTCGTGTCCGCTTCGGAGAGCTTGAGCCGCTTGGCGGTCGCCCTGGCGGCGCTCTCCAGCCCCTCGGGATCGTCGAAGTGGATGATGTTCTCCGCCTTGAACTGCGCCGAGCGCGTGCTCTTGGCCCAGTCTTCCATCACTTCTTCGATGACCATGGCGAGGCGCTCGAGCGCGGCCGGGCCTTCTTCCTGGATCAGCTCGTAGCCGTAGTAGCGGGCGGTGTCGCGCCAGGAGCGAATGCGAAGGCAGTTGAAGTCGGCATCCCACGGCTCCGCGATCCCCTGCTCCGAGCGCGTCATCGCCCCGTACATGGCGCCGAAGGGGGAGCTCTCCATGCCGAGGATGCCGCGCACGTTCGAGACCCGCTGGCTGAAGATGCTCGCGAAGGGGCCGCCGGTCGAGTGCCCGTGCGCGTAGATCGAGTACTCGCTCTCCGGAAGAAAGCGCCGCAGCAGTTCGCGGCCGCCCTCTTCGAAGGCGACCGGCCATCCGGCCATGCGGTCGTAGAACGTGGTGCCTTCCTTCGCGCAGGCAAGGAACAGGGTTCCCCAGCGGCGCCTGCGGGACTCTTCCCGATCCTGCTCCAGCTTGTACTGATCCGGCGTGATCACCTCGCCGCGCAGCCAGGTCGGCGTGCGCACCACGCCGCCGGGCTCCATGGTGTCTCCCGGCCAGTCGCGGCTGTCGTTTCCCAGATAGAGGCGGCCGGGGTAGGACATCGCTACGATCTTGTAGCCGAACTTCGAGACCAGGAACCGAGCGAACTTGTCCATCGATCGGTGATCGCTCGAGCCGCCGTGGAGCAGGAACAGGCCGACCTTTTTGCCGTCGGCTCCCGTCGGTACCTTCGACAGGTCGTTCGGCTCGTAGACCATCGAGGCGATATCCCAGTCCATCCCCAGCGACTGGATGCGGATGATCTCTTCGTGGTTCTTGACGAGGATGTCCGGCATGGCCAGGACCTTCTTCGAGATCTCCACCAGCTCGGGGTTGGAAAAGTCCATCCACTCCCCGCCGCTGACCTGCTTCACCGGGCGATTGCTGGCCTGCCCGGCCGCATCGCCGGTCGAGAACGCGAGGGCGGCCGCCAGCGCCAGCGCTATGGCCAGATGGTTATCACAACGCATGCACGTGTCTCCTATTCACAGACCAGAGTGTAGCCCCAACCGCGCTTCGCAGAACGCCCGGAAGGGGCTAGAGCCGGCTCACTTCCACGCCGAGTACACCGGCTTGCCGACGAGGTACGCCGGATTCGCGCCCTTCCGCGGACTGAACTTCTGCACGCCGCCACGACCGACCGCGGCGAGGTAGAGGTTCTGTTCCTGGTCCACGTGGATGCCGTGCACGCCGAACAGCGCGCCCGGCCAGGCGCCGAGTCCGCCCCAGGCATTGATCAGATGGCCCTCGCGATCGAGTTGCGCCAACTGCTGCGTAACCTGATCGAACACCCACACGCGCCGGTCACCGTCGAGATACACGAAGTGCAGGTCGAGGCCGGAGGGGCCCGTCTGCATCGACCACATGCGGATGAACTTGCCGTTCTCGTCGAACACCTGGATGCGGCGGTTGCCCCGATCGTTCACGTACACCTGGCGCGTGGCCGGGTCTACGCCGACGCCGTGGACGTTGTTGAAATAGTTCGGCCGCGTCTCGGGCTTGGCTCCCGGTCCGGCGTTGGTTCCGCGCTCGCCCCAGGCGGTGACGTAGTTGTCGTTCCTGTCGAACTTCACCACCCGCGTGTTGGCGTAGCCGTCCGACACGTACCAGCTTCCGTCGGTGTTGAACGCCATGAACGTCGGGCGATAGAAGTGCGTCGCGTCCGACCCATGCGCGTTGGGCGTGCCGATGGTCTTCAGCAATCGCTTGCCGTCGTTGCTGAACTTGAAGATCGCGTGACGGTAGTCATCGACGACGTAGACGTTCTTCTCTGCGTCGTACGGGCTGATGTAGACCGAATGCGGCCGCCGCAGCATCGTGTCCCACTGCGTCCAGTTCTCGATGATGTCGCCGGCGCGGTTGATGACCAGGATGCAGTTGGCCCAGAGGAAGTCGACGCCGTTCTTGCCCCGGTCGGAGTCGTCACCCGGCTCCTCCGTGCCCGGCTTGAACAGCGCTCCCGGGGGGCTGGCCTGGGTCGCGTTTCGCCACAGGTTGGCAACCGGGAACGACAGGTTCGGAGCCACCTGCGGCGCCGGTACGCCGCCGGCACGGCCCTGGGGCGGGATCACCGGCAGCGACCCGCGCTGAATGAAATAGACGCGATCGGGGCTTTCCGCGAATACGCCCTGACCCGCGCCAAACGTCCACTTCTCGTTGCCGGGCGTCGTGCTCAGGTCTTTCGGCCAGCCCGCCACGACCTCGTAGGGACCGGTTGGATCGAGGATGCCGATGTCGCCTGGCACCGCCGCCGCCGTGGGCGTCGAGCCTCCGCGACCCGCCTGCGCGAACGCGGGCTGCTGCCAGAGCGTTGCGATCCATGCGAGGGAGAGAAGTCCGAGAGCGAGGGCCATCAATTTCAACCGCTGCGGCATGAGTTCCTCCTGAGTGACCCAGAGCTTAATACACGAAGGCGTAAGGCCGCAGCATCGTCTCGATCAGGAGGAGCGCCTCGGTGCCGGTGACGATGACGACGGGTACGTCGCGGGTTTCGGCTCGCGCCCTCAACTCGTGGCGCCAGACTGCGCTGCGGGCCGCGCGAAGGCCGAGCGGTAGGTCCACCTGGTTACCGCCGGGCCATCGCCGGCTCCTGCGCCGGCGCCGTCGCCGGAGGCGGCGATCGCCGCTCGCCAATCTGCTGGCGCCACATCGCGTAGTACAGCCCCTTCTGCTCGAGCAGCCCGGCGTGCGAGCCCGACTCGATGACCCGCCCCCGCTCGAGGACGAAGATGCGGTCGGCGTGCATGATCGTCGAGAGGCGATGCGCGATCAGGATCGTGATGACGTCCTGGCTGGTGGCGACGTCGCGGATCGTCTCGCCAATCTCCTCCTCGGTCAGCGAGTCGAGCGACGAGGTGGCCTCGTCGAACACCAGCAGGTGTGGATGCCGCAGCAGCGCCCGCGCGATCGACAACCGCTGCTTCTCGCCGCCCGACACCTTCACGCCGCCTTCGCCGATGATCGTGTCGAGCCCCCGGTCGGCACGCTCCAGCAGGCTGTGACACGCCGCCTTGCGCAGCACGTCGAGGCACTCCTCGTCGGTCGCCTTCGGATTCACGAACAGCAGATTCTCGCGGATGGTGCCGGAGAAGAGCTGCGTGTCCTGCGTGACGAAGCCAATCCGCTCACGAAGCTCCTCGAGATCGATGGTGGCCGCGGAATGCCCGTTGTACAGGATGTCGCCGGACTGCGGATGATAGAGCCCCACCAGCAGCTTCACCAGCGTCGTCTTGCCGGCGCCCGACGGTCCGACGAAGGCGATGGTGTCGCCGCGGCCCGCCTCGAATGAGATCTCGGTGAGCGCCGGGTACGACGCCGATTGATGCTTGAAGCTGACGCGATCGAAGGCGAGACGGCGGAGCTCGGGCAGCGGCACGGGGTCGAGCGGACGCGGCTCCTTCGGGATGTCGAGGATGTCCTGGAAATTCTTGAGCGAGACTTCCGTCTCGCGGTAGATGTTGATGACGTTGCCCAGCTCCTGCAGCGGCCCGAAGATGAAGAACGAGTAGATGAAGAGCGAGAAGAACTGGCCGATGGTGATCTCCCGCGTGAAGATCAGGTAGAGCATCAGGAACATGATGCTCGTGCGCAGCAGGTTGACGCACGTGCCCTGGATGAAGCTGAGGCTGCGGATGTACTTCACCTTCTTCAGCTCGAGCCGCAGGATCTTGTCGGTGGTGGAGTTGAGGCGATTGATCTCCTGCTGCGCGAGCCCGAGGCTCTTCACCAGCTCGATGTTGCGGAGTGACTCGGTGGTGGCGCCCGCGAGGGCGGTCGTTTCCGCAACGATCGTTTTCTGGATGACCTTGATCTTCCTGCTCAGCACCGAGCTCAGGATGCCGAGCATCGGCACGGTCAGGAAGTAGGCCGGCGCGATGATCCAGTGGACGCTGAAGGCATAGACCATCACGAAGACGATCCCGACCAGCGACGTGAAGAGCACGTTGATCGAAACGGAGATCAGCTTCTCGACGTCGGTGCGCACCTTCTGCAGCTTCCCCAGTGTTTCGCCGCTGCGCTGATCTTCGAACACCGAGTAGGGCAGCTCCAGCGAGTGGCGGATGCCGTCGGAGTAGATGCGGGCGCCGAGCCGCTGCGTGATGACGTTGATGAAGTAGTCCTGGAAGTTCTTCGCCACGCGTGAGACGAACGCCACGCCGACCGCCGCCGCGAGCAGCACGCTGACGCCGCGGAAGAACTCGCCGGTGGTGTAATCCTGGAACCGGGTGGCGTACTCGTCGATGACGTGGCGGAAGATCAGCGGGTCGAGCAGCGAGAAGATCTGGTTGATCGCCGCGAGCACCAGCGCCAGCGCGACGAGGCGCCAGTACCCACGGAGATAGGCGGCAAGGAGTGTCACATCCCTAGTGTGTGCCGGTACGCGGAACCGGCTTCCTTCGACGACGTTTCCCTAGCAGAAAACACTGAGTCTGCCTCACTCGGCTTGCGGGTCGCATAGAATCTCTGTTCGTGCGAGCGTCCATATTGTCGGTTGCGCTGTTGCTGGCGGGGGCGGTGGCGGCTGATGCCCAGCCCGCGTATCAGTACCTGCGGATCATCGCGCCGGCCGCGCCGGGCGGCGGGTGGGATCAGACCGCGCGCGTGATGCAGCAGGCCATGCAGCAGGCGGGCATCGTCCGCACCGCGCCGGTGGAGAACATTCCGGGCGCCGCCGGCACGATTGGACTCGCGCGCTTCATGGGCGCCGAGCGAGGCAAAGGCGACGCCGTGATGATCTCGGGACTGATCATGCTCGGCGGCATCGTCACCCAGCGCTCGCCGGTGACGCTGCGTGACGTCACGCCGATTGCGCGGCTGACGGGTGAGTACGAGGTCATCGTCGTGCCGTCGGCGTCGCGCTTCAGGTCGTTCGACGAGTTCCTCGCGGCATTCAAGGCGCGTCCCGAATCGATCTCGTGGGGTGGCGGATCCGCCGGTGGCAGCGATCAGATCCTGGCGGGGCTGGTCGCCGACGCCGTCGGCGTGGAGCCACGCCGCGTGAACTACATAGCGTTCTCTGGCGGCGGCGAGGCGCTGTCATCGATCGTCGGCAACCAGGTGTCGGTGGGCG
Organism: Acidobacteriota bacterium; assembly: GCA_947465645.1. Next base: position 125,694 of record CANIBQ010000003.1, read on the forward strand.
TCAACGGGCTCGCGGAGCTGCTGCCGCAGATCGAGGCGGGGACGGTCCGCGTGCTGGCCATCTCGAGCGCCGAACGGCTGCCGGGGATCGATGCACCGACGCTGCGCGAGCAGGGGGTCGATGTCGAGTTCGAGAACTGGCGGTCGGTGGTGGCGCCGCCGGGCATCAGCGATGCGGATCGCGCGAAGCTCGAGCAGGCGATCGACGCCATGGTTCGCTCAGAGCCCTGGCGCGAGGCGATGACGCGGTACAGGTGGATCGATCGCTACCTTGCCGGTGAGCCGTTCGCCCAGTTCGTCGATCGCGAAGAGGAGCGGGTGCGCGACATCCTGCGCAAGTTCGGCACCGAGGGCGGCGAGACGACGCTGACGTCGGCCGGACCGTACCCGCTGTTCGTGCTCGCCGGCCTCATCATCTTTGGTTTTGTCTCGGTCGTTGATGTGTCTCGGAAAAGGGGTCGGGAGTCATTTTTCGAGGACAGTTCGGAAGAGGGGTCACCAGTGTCCTCGAAAAATGACTCCCGACCCCTTTTCCGAGATCTCTGGCCGATCGTCTGGCTCGGTATCGGCATCCTCGCGCAGTTGTTGCTCGCCGAGCGCGGCGGGTTTGTCATCGCGTCGGCCGCGCTGTTCTGGTTGACCGCCCGCGCATTCGACCGGACGCACCCGGTGCGCGACGCGGCGTTTGCGATCGCCGTGTCCGTGGGCGCGTATCTGCTCTTCGCCCGCGTGCTGCAACTGTCGCTTCCAGCAGGGGTCCTCGCCGGATGGCTCTAGGCGACCCCGGCCGATGATCGAGACGCTGCAGGCGCTCGGCGCCGGCTTCGCCAGCGCGTTGACGCTGCCTCACCTGGCGTGGGCGCTGGCCGGCGTCACCCTCGGCACCGCCGTCGGCGTCCTCCCAGGGATCGGGCCCGCGATGACCGTCGCCGTGCTGCTTCCGATCACCTTCGGCCTCGACCCGATTAGCGCCTTCATCATGTTCGGCGGCATCTACTACGGCGCGATGTACGGCGGATCGACGACCAGCATCCTCCTGAACACGCCCGGCGAAACCGCGTCGATTGCCACCGCCATCGACGGCCACATGATGGCGAGGAACGGCCGCGGCGCCGCCGCGCTCACCACCGCGGCGATCGGGTCGTTCGTGGCCGGCACACTCGCCACGATCGCGCTCACGTTCTTCGCGCCGCCGCTGGCGTCGGTGGCGCTGCGATTCGGTCCCGCGGAGTACTTCGGGCTCACGGTGCTCGCATTCACGACGGTGGCGGCGCTGCTCGGCGGGTCGGTCGTCCGCGGACTCTTCAGCCTGTTTCTCGGCCTGGCGCTGGGGCTCGTCGGGATCGATCAGCTCACGGGCGTCGCGCGCTTCTCCTTCGGCATCCCGCAGTTGCTCGACGGCATCGATGTCGTCATCCTCGTCATCGGGCTCTTTGCGGTGGGCGAGACGATGTACCAGGCGTGGCGGTTTGGCCGCGACGAGGTGTTCGCGGTGACGTTGCAGGAGTACACGGGGATGAGCCGCGAAGACTGGCGGCGCTCGTGGAAGCCGTGGCTGCGCGGCACGGCCATCGGGTTTCCACTCGGCGTCCTGCCGATGGGCGGCTCGGTCATCCCGACGTTTCTCTCCTACATGACGGAGAAGCGGCTCAGCGACCATCCGGAAGAGTTCGGCAGGGGCGCGATCGAGGGCGTCGCCGGGCCCGAGGCGGCCAACAACGCCTCGGCCGCGGGCGTGCTGGTGCCGCTCCTCACGCTGGGGTTGCCGTCCTCGGCGACGGCGGCGGTGCTCCTCGCGGCCTTTCAGCAGTACGGCCTGCAGCCGGGACCGCTTCTGTTTTCCTCGCGGCCCGATCTCGTCTGGACGCTCATCGCCAGCCTGTATATCGGCAACGTCATGCTGCTGGTGCTCAACCTGCCCCTCGTCGGCGTCTGGGCGCGCGTGATGCTGGTGCCGCGGCCGCTGCTCTTCGGCGGCATCCTGGTGCTCGCCTCGCTTGGCGCGTACAGCCTGAACCGGTCGATCCTCGACCTGGTGATCCTCTACGGTGTCGGCGCCGTCGGGTGCGTGATGCGGGTCTACGATTTCCCGCTCGCCCCTGCCGTGCTCGGCCTGGTGCTCGGCCCGCTGTCCGAACAGCAATTCCGCCGCGCGCTGGCAATCAGCGAAGGCGACCTGACGGTGTTCGTCACGCGTCCTATCTGCGCCACGTTCCTGGCGTTCGCCGTCCTGGTACTTCTCGGCCCTCGCCTGCTGCGGCGATGGACGGTTCCCGATGCGCGACCGGCTGTATGACCTGCTCGTCGTCGGCGGCGGCAACGCGGGCCTGTGCGCCGCGCTGACCGCGCGGCAGGCTGGCGCGAGCGTGCTCGTGCTGGAATGCGCGCCCCGCCATTTCCGCGGCGGCAACAGCCGGCACACGCGCAACTGCCGCTGCGCGCATCGATCGCCCACCGACGTCCTGACCGACTCGTATCTCGACGATGAGTTCTTCGCGGATCTCCTGCGGGTGACCGCGAACCAGACAGACGAGCCGCTGGCGCGCATGGCGATCGAACGGTCGGCGGACTGTCCCGCGTGGATGCGGCAGTTCGGCGTCCGGCTGCAGTCATCGCTCCGCGGCACGCTGCATCTGGGCCGGACGAATGCGTTCTTTCTCGGCGGCGGCAAGGCGCTCCTGAACAGCTACTATGCCGCGGCCGAACGCCTCGGCATCGATATCGCCTACGACGCGGAGGTCGTGGCGCTCGATCTGCACGACGGCGCGTTCCACGGCGCGACGGTGGTCACGAAAGCACATGACCCTTACACAGTGCGCGCCAAAGCCGCTGTCGTCGCCGCCGGCGGCTTCGAAGCCAACATCGACTGGCTGCGCGAGATCTGGGGCGAGGCGGCCGACAACTTCATCATCCGCGGCACGCCCTACAACACGGGAACGCTGCTGAAGCTGCTGCTCGATGCCGGGGCCGCGTCTGTCGCCGAT
>CANIBQ010000004.1 GCA_947465645.1 Acidobacteriota bacterium
CTCAGGCGACAGATAACTAAACATGCCACTGGTCTGCTCGTCGGGTCCACGCATGTGATTGCTCCCTTCGGAAACGTCGGGAGCATGGTAGTACGGGGCGATCACGATGTCGATCCCTCGCGGGTCACTTTTTCAGCACCCTGCTAGGGGCGGCCCATCAGTTTCGGTACCGAAGTGGCAGCGAAATCGGTAGAATGAAAGGACTTGCCCTCCCACTTCCCGACTGACGAAGTCTTTCTGACCACCGAAGAGGTCCTGGAATATCTCCAGGTCAACCTCCGGACGGTGTACCGCCTGATCAAGGCCGGAAAGATCCCGGCGGTTCGGGTAGGCCGGCAATGGCGTTTCCGCAAGCGGGACATCGACGCCTGGCTCGACAGCCAGCGGACCCAGCAGCCCGGAGTCAACGGACCTGCGGCAGCGCCCGCCGCCGCGGCGAGGCACAGCCGGCACCGCGTGCTCGTCGTCGATGACGAAGCGAGCATCCGCGATCTGCTGTCGAAGACGCTCGCCCTCGCCGAATACGACGTGGACACCGCGGCCGATGCGACCAGCGCGCTCGACCGCATGCGCGCGTCGGTCTACGACCTGATGATCGCCGACCTGAAGATGCCCGGCATGGACGGGCTCGCCCTGATCCGGCAGGCGAAGCGCATCAAGTCGGACATGCCGGTGATCATCATCACCGGGTTCTCGACCGAGTCGAGCGCGATCGAGGCGGTCAACCTCGGCGTCGCCGGCTACCGCACCAAGCCCTTCCGCGTTCCCCAGGTACTGGCTGCCGCCGCCAAGGCTCTGGGCGCCCCCGCTGCGTAGGTCGGGTCCAGTGGACCCGACGGGCTCGTGATTCAACTTTCAGACCTCAGCAAATCGTTTGGCGATCGGACGCTGATCGAACGCGTCACCTGGCAGATCGGCGACGGCGATCGCGTGGGTCTCTGCGGCCCCAACGGCGCCGGCAAGACGACGCTGCTCAAGATGCTCGCCGGGCTCGACGAGCCGGACACCGGCGCCGTCGTCACGCCCTCGGACCTGACGATCGGGTACCTGCCGCAGGATGGCCTGTCGCACTCAGGCCGGACGGTGTTCGAGGAAGCGAGCAGCGCCTTCCAGCCGCTGCTCGACGCCAAGACGGAGATGCACGAGATCGAGCATCGCCTCGGCGACGCCTCGATACCGCAGGCCGAGCATGACGCGATGCTCGCGCGGTACAGCGACCTGCAGGATCGCTTCAGGCTGGGTGACGGCTACAGCATGGATCTGCGGATCGCGACCGTCCTCCGCGGGTTGGGCTTCAGCCAGGAGGACGGGGACCGTCCCGCCGAGACGTTCTCGGGCGGGTGGCAGATGCGGATCGCGCTCGCCAAACTGCTGCTCGGGCGGCCCAACCTGCTGCTGCTCGACGAGCCCACCAATCACCTCGACCTCGACGCCCGCAACTGGCTCGAGGAATATCTGGGCGGCTATCCCTTCGCGGTGATCCTGGTCTCGCACGACCGCTACTTCCTCGATGCGGTCGTCACCCGCATCACCGACCTGAACCTCCGGAAGCTGACCGACTACGTCGGCAACTACAGCCGGTACGTCGAGCAGCGCGACGCGATGCTCGACCGGCTGCGGCAAGCCAAGCGCGACCAGGACGAGGAGGTCGCGCGGGTGAAGATGTTCGTCGACCGTTTCCGCTACCAGGCGACCAAGGCCGCGCAGGTGCAGAGCCGGATCAAGATGCTCGAGAAGGTGGTGCCGATCGAGGTGCCTCCGGAGCGGAAGCGCATCCACTTCAAGTTTCCAATCTGCGCGAAAAGCGGGCGCACGGTCATGGAGCTGAAGCACGTCCGCAAGGCGTACGGCGACCTCACGGTCTTCCGCGACCTGAACCTGCACATCGAGCGCGGCGACCGGATCGCGCTGGTCGGCCCCAACGGCGCCGGCAAGTCGACGCTGATGCGGATGCTGTCGGGCGAAGAGGAGCCCGATGCGGGCACGCGCACGCCGGGCCACCAGGTCGTGATGGAGTACTTCGCGCAGGACGAGGCGACCCGCCTCGACCCGACGCGCACGGTCTACGAGACGCTCGAAGCGGGCTCGGCAACGAACATGGTGCCCGCGATCCGCAACATCCTCGGCGGCTTCCTCTTCTCCGGCGACGACGTCTACAAGAAGGCGGGCGTGCTCTCGGGCGGCGAGCGCACGCGGCTCGCGGTCGCGCGAATGCTGCTGCGTCCGTCGAACACGCTGCTGCTCGACGAGCCGACCAACCACCTGGATCTCGATTCGAAGGACGTGCTCCTCGACGCCATCGAGGACTACGGCGGCACGCTGATCATGGTCTCGCACGACCGGTACTTCGTCGAGAGGCTCGCCACCAAGATCATCGAGATCGGGCACGGGGAAGCGGTCGTCTATCCCGGCACCTACGCCGAGTTCCTGTGGCACAAGGAGCATCCCGAGGCTCAACCCAAGGCCCAGGAACCAAAGCTCAAGGCGCAAGATCCAAAGCCCAAGGCGCAAAGCCCAGGTTCCAAACGCGAGCCTGAGAAGGCTCGCGCGACGGAAGCGCCAAAGACCAAAGACCAGAGGCCAAAGACCGAGGACCCGCGCGAAGCGCGCAAACAGGACGAGGCCGAGCGCCGCAAGAAGCAGAAGGCCGCCGAGTCGCTGCGCAAGCGCATCTCCGATCTGGAGTCCCGGATTGCCGAACGCGAAGGGCAGGTCAAGGAGCTCGAGGCGGCGATGTCGGTGGCTGGTTTCTACGACGACCGCGACGCCGCGAAGCTCGCCGCGGACCGGCACCAGGCGCTGATGTGGGAGGTGGGCGACCTCATCTCACAGTGGGAAGCGCTCCAGGATCACGCCTCCGAGCACGCGTCCGAATCGTAAGTCGCCTCCCGCATACCCTCCAAAAACCGCGCTACACTTACAGAAGTGTAAGCGGCACGAGCTTGGGCTCATGCCGTAAAGGACTGAAGAATCAGCTATTTGACGCCGATTTTTCGAGTCTCTTGATGGGCATGTCCTTTGCCATTTCAAAGGCATCCCGGTCATGGCTCGATCCGGGAGCAGCGTTTCAGATGACCAAGTCGCGTCACCGTCTCGTTCGCCGGTCGCCGGCGTCAGCCAAGGCCGCCGGCAAGCGGGTCAGCCCGCCGCCGAGGCGGGCCAGCGACATCGACGACGTGTTCTTCCGCTACATCGTGTCTGGGATGCGGAACGGGGTGCTCGCGATCACGCGCGACGGCACCCTGGCGCTCATCAACGACGAGGCGTACCGGATTTTCGGGATACCCGTGCGGCGGACCGACCTGGGACGGCCGGTATCGGAAATGCTCCGGGACCACCCCGAGGTCGTTCGCGTGTTGAGCGGCGTGTTCGATTTGCACCTGCTGCCCAACCGCGTCGAGCTGCGGCTGCGGCCGTCGGGCAAGGTGATTGGTTACACCCTGGCGCTGGTGCGCGACGACGCGGGCCTGGTGGTGGGCGCGGCGATGTTCTTCAAGGACCTGACCCGCGTCGAGCAGCTGGAAGAACGGGAGCGCCTCCGCGATCGGCTGGTCGCGGTGGGAGAGATGGCGGCGGCGATTGCGCACGAGGTGAAGAACCCGCTCGCGGGGATCGAGGTCATGGCCGGCCTGCTGCGCCGGAAGATTCCGGAAGCGCCCGAGGCGCAGGCGGTGCTGACCGACATCATCTCCGAGGCGAAGATGGCCAACGCGATCGTGCAGGAAGTGCTGGAGTTCGTGCGGCCGATCCGGCTGCAGGTCGAGCGCACCGGCATCGCGCAGGCGGTGCAGTCGGCGGTGCAGCTCGCGGATACGAAAGCGCGCCGCGCTGAGATTGCGGTGGACGTCCAGGTGGCGCCGGATCTCCCGGAGATCCAGGGCGACCAGCACCAGCTGGCGCAGCTCTTCACCAACCTGCTGATCAACGCCTACGAGGCGATGAACGGCCGCGGGCGGGTGACGATTACCGCGGCGGCGGCGCGCATCGACGACGGGATGGACGGGCGCGACGCGGTGCTGGTGGAAGTGGCCGATGACGGTCCGGGAATGTCGAAGGACGAAGCCGAGCACGTGTTCGACCCCTTCTTCACCACCAAGCCGCAGGGATCGGGGCTCGGGCTCGCCATCGTGCGCAAGATCGTCGACGCGCACGACGGGAGCATCGATCTGAGGACGTCGCCGGGCCAGGGAACGATGATTCGCGTGACCTTGCCGGTCACCGCCGAGTACGAACGCGCGTAGTTTTCTCCGCAACGTAGTGTCCGGGTTTTTTTCGTAGGTAGTGTCCGGGTCTTCTTCGTACGTAGTGTCCGGCTTCAGCCGGACCTGAGAGGGATTTGCAGATGGGCCGCATTCTGATTGCCGACGACCACGACTCACTTCGCCGCGGGATTGCCCAGGCGCTGGCCGAAGCCGGCCATGACACCGAGGAGGCGCCCAACGGGAACGCCGCGATCGAAAAGCTCCACGAGAGCTTCTTCGACGTCGTCGTCAGCGACCTGAAGATGGGCGGCAGCACCGGGCTGGACGTGCTCAAGACCGCCAAGACGCTGCACCCGACGACGGCGGTGATCCTGATGACCGCCTTCGGCTCGGTGTCGACGGCGGTCGAGGCGATGAAGGCGGGCGCGTTCGACTACGTCCAGAAGCCGTTCGAGATCGAGGAGATGGAGGTCAAGATCGCGAAGGCGCTCGAGGTGCGCCGGATGCAGCACCAGATCGACTACCTCCGCCACGCGCAGGGCGACATCTACGACTTCGACCGTATCATCGGCTCGAGCGGCGCCCTCGAAAAAGTCCTCGGCGTGGTGCGCAAGGTCTCCAAGAGCAACACCACGGTGCTGGTCCGCGGCGAGACCGGCACGGGCAAGGAGCTGATCGCGGGCGCCGTGCACCACAACTCGCACCGCGCCTCCCGCAGCTTCATCAAGGTCAATTGCGCGGCGCTGCAGGAGAACCTGCTGGAGTCGGAGCTGTTCGGCCACGAGAAGGGCGCCTTCACCGGCGCCGACAAGCAGCGCATCGGCCGCTTCGAACAGGCGGATGGCGGGACGCTCTTCCTCGACGAGATCGGCGACATGAGCGCCAACACGCAGGCGAAAATCCTGCGCGTCCTGCAGGAGCATGAGTTCGAGCGCCTCGGCGGCACCCGCACGCTCAAGGTCGACGTCCGGCTGATTGCCGCGACCAACCGCGACCTGCCGACGATGGTCGAGGCGGGCACGTTCCGCGAGGACCTGTACTACCGGCTCAACGTCGTGGCGATCGAGATGCCGCCGCTGCGCGAGCGGAAGGAAGACGTCGGCGCGCTCGCCGGGTTCTTCATCAAGCGCTTCGCCGGAGAGCTGAAGAAGAAGATGGACGGGCTCGATCCCGATGCGCTCAAGCTGCTGATGCGCTACCACTGGCCCGGCAACATCCGCGAGCTGGAGAACGCGATCGAGCGCGCCATGCTGCTCGCCGACGGCACCCACATCTCCACCGAGGACCTGCGGCTCGGCGACACCGGCGCCGCCGGCTCGCCGCGCGAGAGCGCCTCGATCATCAAGATTCCGCCGACCGGGATCCCGCTGGAGGACATCGAGCGCCTGGCGATCGTCGAAGCGCTGAAGATGTCGAACTGGGTCCAGAAGGACGCGGCGGAGCTGCTGTCGATCAGCCCGCGCGTGATGAACTACAAGATCAAGACGCTCGGGATCGACTTCCCGCGCGGGCGCCGCGCAACGATGCAGGCGCACGATCACGCCGCCGCGATGGTGTAGGCGTGCTCAGGGCGCGCTCCGCTTCGCGCGGGGATGCGCCTTGCGGTAGACCTCGAGCAACTGCGCCGCGTTGACGTGCGTATACCGCTGCGTCGTCGACAGCTGGACGTGGCCGAGCAGCTCCTGGATGGCGCGGAGGTCGGCGCCGCGCTCGAGCAGGTGCGTGGCGAACGAGTGGCGCAGCGCGTGGGGGCTGATCCCGAACCGCGTGCTGCAGCTCGCGACGTAGCGCGCGACAATCCGCTGCACGCTCCGGCCCGTCAACCGTCCTCCACGGGAGTTCACAAACAGCGGCTCGCTTGGCGCCTTGTGCCGTGTGCCTCGAGCCTGGGGCGTGAGGCCTGCGGCCTTGGGCCTGGCTTCGAGCGCCGAGCGAAGCGAGGCGCGGTCTTTCAACCAGGTGCGCAGCGCCGTCGCCGCCGTGACGTTGAACGGGACGAGCCGTTCCTTCGAGCCCTTTCCCAGCACGCGCACCATCCGCGCGTTCAGGTTCATGTCGTCGAGATCCAGGCCGACCAGCTCGCTCAGCCGGAGGCCCGACGCGTAGAACAGCTCGAGGATCGCCCGGTCGCGGCGGCCCAGCGGCTCGCTGGTATCCGGCGCGTCGAGCAGCACTGACATCTCGTCCACCGACAGGTGCGCCGGGACTTTCTGCTCGCGCTTCGGCGACACCGCCAGGGCCGCGGGATCGATCTCGATCCAGCCCTCGCGCTTCAGGAACCGCATGAACGTACGCAGCGCGGAGAGCTTGCGCGACACCGAGGCTCGAGACTGGCCCTGCCGGTGGAGGTCCCCCATGAACCCGCGAACCACGGCGAGCTCGAGGTCCGCAGGCACGAGCGCGGCGCGTGTCTTGTCGAGCGAGACGGAGGCGAACGAGAGGAACTGCCCCACGTCGCTGTCGTACGCCGCCGCCGTGTGCGCGGAGACGTTGCGGTTCAGGCGGAGGTAGTCGAGGAACTCTCGAAGACGGTCATCCACTGGTCGAGGTCCTGGAGCGCGCGCTCCGACACCGCCGTTTTACGCTCCGCGCGGCCGATCCGCTTGCCCGGGGTCTCGTCGGGCGGAGCCATGATGCCGAACGTGATGTTGGTCGGCTGGTAGTTGTGGGGGTTGGCGTGCGACACGTAGTACGCGAGCGCGCCGATCGCGGTGGTTCGCGGCGGCACGCGCGGTGTCTCGCCGCGGACGAGCGCTGCCGCATTGCGCCCGGCGATCAGTCCCGAAGCCGCCGACTCCACGTAGCCTTCGACGCCGGAGATCTGGCCGGCGAAGAACAGGTCATCGCGCGACTTCGTCTGCCACGTCTCGCGAAGCACCGTGGGTCCGTTGATGTAGGTATTGCGGTGCACCATGCCGAAGCGGACGAACTCGGCATGCTCGAGTCCCGGGATCATCGCGAGGACGCGCGCCTGCTCTCCCCACTTCAGCTGGGTCTGGAAACCGACCAGGCTGAAATGATCGCCCGCGAGGTTGTCCTGCCGGAGCTGGACGACGGCGTGCGGGCTGCGCCCGGTACGCGGATCGACGAGGCCAACCGGCTTCATCGGGCCGAACCGCAGCGTCTCGCGCCCTCGATGCGCCATCACTTCGATCGGCAGGCACCCCTCGAAGAACTTCTCCTTGTCGAAGTCGTGGACGGTGGCGGACTCGGCGGCGACGACCGCGTCGTAAAACCGCTCGTACTCATCCCGGTTCATCGGGCAATTGAGATAGTCGCCCTGCCCGTCATCGACCCCGCAGGCCGGTGCCGGGGTCAGACCCCGGTGACCAGCCGTATCACCCCCTTGAGTCGACGCGTCACCGGGGTCTGACCCCCGGAGACTGCGGCCCCAACGCGAGGCGCGGAACGCCTTGCTCATGTCGATCGTCTCGGCCAGGACGATCGGGCTGATGGCGTCGTAGAAATACAGGTGCTCGCCCCCGACCAGCGCGGCGATGTCGGCGGAGAGCGTCTCCGACGTCAACGGCCCCGTGGCGATGATCAGGGGAAACATCGAGGGGTCCGTGGGGATGCGCGGCATCTCCTCGCGGACGACGGTGATCAGGGGATGTGAGTCGATGGCGTCGGTCACGGCCTGGGAGAAGGCCTCGCGGTCCACCGCCAGCGCGGCGCCCGCCGGCACGCGATGCGCGTCGGCGGCCCGCATGATCAGCGACCCGAGCCGCCGCATCTCTTCCTTGAGCAGGCCGACGGCGTTATCGAGCTTGTCGCCCCGGAGGGAATTGGAGCAGACGAGCTCCGCAAGGCGATCGGTCTTGTGGACGGCGGTCGGGCGCACCGGCCGCATCTCGTGCAGGACGACGCGGACGCCGAGAGCGGCAGCCTGCCACGCGGCCTCTGAGCCGGCCAGTCCCCCGCCCACTATATGAATCATGTAGGCCTCGGGCCCCGGGAATCAGGCTTCAGCGACTCTAGCCTTCGACCGCCCCGAGGCCTTGGGCCTGGGCCCTGAGGCCTTGCTTTTCTTGGCGCCGCGCTTGGGCATGGGCGCCGCATCGCGCCTGGCCTGCAACAGCTCAATCGCCTGTTCGAACGTAAGGCCCTCGGGGTTGGTGCCCTTCGGGATCGACGCGTTCACGCTGCCGTCGGTGACGTAGGGACCATACCGTCCCGCGAGCAGATTTAGCGTCGTGCCGTCATGGGTCAGCTCGCGCAGCGTCTTCTTCTGCGTCGCCTGGCCGCGCCGCCGTGACTGCTTCGGCGCCTGGATGAGTGCCAGCGCCGCGTCGAACGAGATGTTGAACACGTCATCGTCAGACTCCAGCGATCGGAACTCGTCGCCGTGCTTGACGTACGGCCCGAAGCGGCCGAAGTTGACCGAGATCGGTTCGTTGTTGTCGGGATGCAAGCCGACCACGCGAGGGAGCGACAGCAGCCGCAGCGCTTCGTCGAGCGAGATCGTCGACTCGGTCATGCCGACCTGGAGTGATGACCGCTTCGGCTTCTCGACCGGCTCCGCTTTGACCTTTGCCTTTTTACCTTTCACCTTCGGCGCCGCCTCTGGCGTCTCGCCGAGCTGCACGTAGGCGCCGTACCGGCCGTTCATCACGTAGACGTTCTGGCCCGTCGTCGGGTCAGCGCCCAGCGTGCGCGGGCCTTCCGCCTTGACGCGCACCAGCTCGAGGGCCCGCTCGACGGTGAGATCGGCAGGCGCCACATCCTCGGGGAGCGATGCGGTGCGACCGGGACCGCCCTCGCCAACCTGCACGAACGGACCGAACCGTCCGATGCGGATGCGAACGAGCTCGCCTGTCTCCGGCTCGGTGCCGAGGGCGAGGATCGGGTAGTCGGCCTTCTCGGCGCCCTGGGTGACCGCTGGAAGCAGGCCGCGGTGCTTCTTGTCGCCGTAATAGAACTCGCGAAGGAAGGCGTTCGAGTCGCGCTCGCCGCGCGAGATCTCGTCGAGGTCGTCCTCCATCTCGGCGGTGAAATCGCTTTCGACGAAGTCGCCGAAGTGATCGCGCAGCAGCTTGGTCACGGCAAACGCGGTGAAGCTGGGCACCAGCGCCTTCCCCTGCCGGAACACGTAGCCACGGCGGATGATCGTCGCGATGGTCGGCGCGTAGGTTGACGGCCGGCCGATCCCCAGGCGCTCGAGCTCCTTGATGAGGGAGGCCTCGGTGAACCGCGCGGGAGGATTCGTTTCGTGGCGCTTGGGATCGGTGCCGAGCAGCGTGATGGTGGAAGAAGCCGCGCTTCCCTCAGGATGAACCAGGTCGCCGACCTTGCACAGCGGCAGGATCGCTTCCTGTTCTTCGAGCTCGGCTGCCGGGTCGTCGCTTCCTTCGACATACGCGCGGCGGAAGCCGGCGAACTCGATCGCCTTCCCGCCCGCCGTCAGGACCGCGTCCTCGCCGTCGGGCCCCTTCGCCGTAATCTCGACGCTCGTCCGCAGCACGCGCGCGTCCACCATCTGCGACGCCATCGTCCGCTTCCAGATCAGGTCGTAGACCTTGAGATCATCCGGATCGAGGACGCGTTCGAGCTGGCTCGGCGCCTTGCGGAAGTCGCTGGGCCGGATCGCCTCGTGCGCTTCCTGCGCGTTCTTGACGCGCGTCTGGTAGCGCCGCGGGCTGTCGTAGTACTCCGCGCCGAACATCTCGCCGATCACCCGCGCCGATTCATTCAGCGCCTTGTCTGACAGGGTCGTGGAATCGGTGCGGTGATAGGTGATCAGGCCTTCGGTCTCGCCCCCGCCGGTGTCCACGCCCTGGAACAGCCGCTGCGCCGCCTGCATCGTGCGCTCGGTCGTGAAGCCGAGCTTGCGGCTGGCCTCCTGCGTGAGGGTGGAGGTCGTAAATGGCGGCGCGGGACGCTCGACGCCGGGCTTCTGCTCGACGGAGGTGATCGTCCAGGGCACGTTCGCCCGAAGGGCGTCCACCAGCCGGCCGGTCGACGCCTCGTCGAGCAAACGGACGTTCTTGTTCCGCAGCTCGCCGTTCTGGGGATCGAAATCCTTGCCGCTGGCGACACGCTGGTCGTTGAGACGCGCCAGCGTAGCGACGAACTCGCGGCCCTCGCCTTTGAGCCGGGCCTCGAGATCCCAGTAGACCGCGGTGCGGAACGCGCGCCGTTCTTCTTCGCGCTCGACGATCAGGCGTACCGCGACACTCTGCACCCGGCCCGCGCTCAGTCCGGTCTGGACCTTCTTCCACAGCAGAGGCGACAGCGTATAGCCGTACAAGCGATCGAGGATGCGGCGGCTCTCCTGCGCGCGGACGAGATTCTCGTTGACGTCGCTCGGATGCGTCAGCGCTTCCCTGACGGCCTCTTCGGTGATCTCGTGGAAGACGATGCGGCGGACGGGAACCTTGGGTTTCAGAACCTGCTGCAGGTGCCAGCTGATCGACTCGCCTTCGCGGTCGGGGTCGGTGGCCAGCAGCACTTCCGAGGCTTCCTTGACTGCCGTCTTGAGAAGGGCGACCTGTTTTCTCTTGCCGCCGGAGACGACGTAGTACGGGGTGAAGTCGTTCTCGACGTCAACGCCGAGCCGTCCCCACTCCTTCTCCTTGATCTCTTTCGGGACCTCGGCCGCCGATTCGGGCAGATCGCGGATGTGGCCGTAGCTCGCCTCCACGCGATACTTCGCGCCGAGGAAGCGTCCCAGCGTTTTGGCCTTCGCGGGCGACTCGACTATCACCAGGGGTTTCGCCATTAACTTCTGGTCACACTAGCACGTTCATATCGGGCGCATGAAACGGCCGCCCGCGACCCGAACGACCATTCCACTCAGTTCCAGCTCGAGTAAGCGAGGCAGAAGGCGGACGCCATCGACGCCTGAAATGCCCGCCAGCCCATCAAGATCATACGCGTGTCCGGACTCCATGACTGCAACCAGGGGATCGGTGGAAGTCATTGCACTGGAAACATTTGGCCCGCTGCCGTCACGGGTGCCGCGGCGTGGCGTCAGGCCCATCTCTTCTACGATATCGTCCGCACACTCGACAATCTTTGCCCCGTCGCGAATCAGGGCGTGGCCGCCGCGGTTCCGTCCGCTCAGGACGTTGCCCGGCACGGCCATGACATCGCGCCCCTGCTCGAGCGCGCAGGCAGCCGTGATGAGCGAGCCGGAGTTCTCCGAGGCCTCGATGACAACGACCGCGCGAGACAGGCCGCTGATGATGCGGTTGCGGAGTGGGAAGTGAAACGGCAGCGGCGGCGCGCCTGGCGCAAACTCGCTGATCACCATCCCGCTCGCGGCGATCTCGCCCGCCAGCCCCACGTGCTCGAACGGGTAGATGCGGTCGAGCCCGGAGCCAAGCACCGCGATCGTGCGGCCGGCACGCAGCGCGCCGCGGTGCGCGGCGGAGTCAACCCCTCGCGCAAGGCCACTGACGACGACGATGCCGCGCGCGGCAAGGTCCTCGCCGAGACGCGCGGCGGTCTCGAGCGCCACGGCCGACGCCGCGCGCGATCCGACAATCGCGACCGCGGGGGCGTGCAGTGCCTCGAGGACGCCGCGATACCACAGTGCCGCCGGCGCGTCGGTGGTGGCGAGTAGCGCGGAGGGATAGGCGGGATCGTTCCAGGGCAGCACACCGAGCCCGTGAGGCGCGCCCCGCTTTCGCGCGCCGCGCGCCTCGTCGAGATGGAGAGACGCCTGTTCGAGCAGCACGGGATCGTCGGCCCGCAACCGCTCGGTCAGATTCAGTCTCGAAAGGTTGGAGACAAAGGAGAGCGCCGCCGCTTGGTCGAGTGTCATGCTGAGCTCCCAGGCGGGACACGTGACGGGGGCAAAGCACAAGAGGCCGGGCCCCGCGCGACGGTAAACCGCCCGCAGTCACCCGACCTCTGTCCTGATTATAGGCACCGTTTCGTCCTGTCTCCACGCGGTGGCGACGCATTTCGAAAGCACCTTCACGGAGAGCCGACGAATATCCGAACGTTCTGGGCCCAATCGCCATTCCTGCCGTGGCACATGGCTTGCTCAACCGTAGTAAGCCATTGAAACGTAAAGCGCTTGCGCCTCGCGCGAGCGAGTGACTATATTTGGGCCACCCTACGATGCGCACTGTGTCTCTCCTGGTCGTCACGCTCTTCGCGCTCGGCGCCGTTCCGCTCGCCGCTGATGCGCGAAGTGACGCCAAGAAGCAAATGGAGTTCGGCATCGAGGTCGCGCAGCGCGGCTTGTGGCGCGAGGCCATCTACCGGTGGGAGCGGGCGGCGATGATCGACCCGACCTATGCGGCCGCCCACAACAATCTCGCGATCGCATGGGAGCACGAAGGCGAACTCCCCAAGGCGCGCGCGGCCTATGAAAAGGCGATCGAGCTCGAGCCGAACAACACGTTCATCAAGCAGAACTACGAGCTGTTCAAGGAAATCAATGACCGCACGACTCGTCAGGACACTCAGTAGCCTCGCTGCGGTCGCCCTGACCGTTGCGTGTACGAACTACTACGAAATTCCCATCGAGACGCCGATCCGCCCGAAACTTGACGTGTCCGCGTTCCAGCGCGTGCTGGTGGCCGGATTCATCTCGGGCGGCACCGACGACGTGGATGGCAACCTCGAGACGACGCGGCTGTTGCGGAGTCAGCTGCGGACCAAGTCGGAGATGCGCGTCATCGATACGGACGTGCTGCCGCTGATGGACGTCGCGAGCGAAGGGCAACCCGTGCCCGCGCCAGCCGCGGAGCCGGCCCTGGCGGCCGGCCCTGGCGCCACGGTCCCGGGCGTCATCAAGGACGACAAGGACCTCGAACCCTACGAGCACCTGTTCGCCGACGTCGAGTACTGGAAGAAGATCGGCGAAGAGTACCAGCAGCCGCTGATCGTCACCGGGACCGTGATGTTCGCGCCGCAGCAGCGCGCCGGGATCGTCCAGCGCGACCAGGAGGTCTACGACTCGCTGGGCCGCCGCCGGGTCGTCCCGGTTCGGACCTACATGGAGCGCAAGGGGTTCGTGCTCAAGCCCCGGTTCATCTTCATCGACGGCAGGACCGGCGCGGTGCTTCACTCGGAGAACTTCCGGGAGGAGATTCTGTACAACGCGAACCAGACGACCCCGGCCCTGTCCTCGTATTTCGAGCTCATGGACCGGCTCATCCCGAGCTTCCTGAGCACGCTCAGCAGCCAGAAAATCAAGGGAACCCGCGTTCTGCTCCAGTAGGGGAAATGTTCGGTTTTCCTGAACCTTGGGTGGCATGCCTTGTCAGGCTTGCCACCGCTCTGTTAAGCTAAATCCTTTGTGCGAGCCCCTTTGGGGCGCTTCTAGACATCCAACCGAAGGAAACGCTGTGTACGCCATCATCCAGGCCCGCGGACGCCAGCTCAAGGTGACCAACGGCGCCGTGATTGAAATCGACGGCCCTCCCGGCGAAACCGGGTCCGAGTTCATTTTCGACCAGGTGCTGCTGGTCGAGAAGGACGCGGGCGACATCCTCGCCGGCGCCCCCTTCGTCGCCAACGCGAAGGTGATCGGCGTCGTCGACGGCGAGGCGCGCGGCCCGAAGCTTCGCGTGTTCAAGAAGAAGCGCCGCAAGGGCTACCGGAAGACGCGCGGTCACCGCAGCATCTTCACCCGCGTGCGCATTACCGACATCCAGGTGTAACGATGGCTACAAAAAAAGGTCAGGGCAGTTCCCGCAACGGCCGCGACAGCAATGCCCAGCGGCTCGGCGTGAAGCGTCACGATGGCAACATCGTCACGGGCGGATCGATCCTCGTGCGCCAGAAGGGCCGCCGCTTCGAGCCCGGGCTCAATGTCGGGCTGGGCAAGGACCACACGCTGTTTGCGAAGATTGACGGCAAGGTCCGATTCGAAGACCACGGCCGGCACGGCCGCCGTATCTCGATCCTTCCAGTCGAGTAACCCCGAGGCCGTATACTGATCTCGTGTTCGTCGACGAGGTAGAGATTCACGTGGCCGCCGGCGACGGCGGGCGCGGGTGCCTCAGCTTCCGCCGCGAAAAGTTCGTACCGCGCGGCGGGCCGGACGGTGGAGACGGCGGGAACGGCGGCTCGGTCTACATTGTCGCCAGCCGCACCAAGAACACCCTCCTCGACTTCCGCTACCACCCCGAATTCGAAGCGGCCGCCGGCCAGGGCGGCATGGGCAACAACAGGACCGGCTTCACCGCCGAGGACCTCGAGATCGAGGTCCCGCTCGGCACGCTCGTCTTCGAGAAGGACCCGGAAGATGGCCAGATGCACCTGCTGGCCGACCTCGCGAACGAGGGCGAGCGGCTCCTGGTCGCCAAAGGCGGACGCGGGGGGCGCGGCAACTCGCGATTCACCTCGTCCACCAACCGCGCGCCGCGCCGCACGGAGCCCGGGATCGAAGGCGAGGAACGCCACCTCCGGCTGGAGCTCAAGCTGCTCGCCGACGCGGGCATCGTCGGTTTTCCCAACGCCGGCAAGTCGACGCTCATCTCCCGCATCTCCGCGGCGCGGCCGAAGATCGCCGACTACCCTTTCACGACGCTGATCCCGAACCTCGGCGTGGTGTCGCTCAGCGGGGACCGGACTTTCGTGGTGGCGGACGTGCCCGGCTTGATCGCGGGGGCGCACAGCGGGCACGGGCTTGGGGACCGGTTCCTGCGCCACATCGAGCGGACCAAAGTGCTGATACACCTGGTGGACGTGTCGAGCGGCTCCGGACGCGATCCTGTTGAGGATTTCGACACGATTCTCGAGGAGCTCCGGCTGTTCAATCCCGAGGTGACCGCAAAGCCGCAGCTCGTCGCCGCGACCAAGATTGACGCACTCGACGATCCGTCCCGCCTCGAGCGGCTCGAACGCCACGTGCGCGAGCGCAATCTCCCGTTCCACACGATCTCCGCGGTGACCGGGGACGGCGTGGATCGGCTGGTGGAGGCCGCATGGCGCGAGATCGCAGCCGTACGGTCAGCCGACGCGGAGATGACGGCACTCGAGAAGTGATGCGGCGACTCGGAGTGCTGGGCGGCACCTTCGATCCGATTCACTACGGCCACCTCGACGCCGCGGAGGCCGCGCGGGAGGCGGTCTCGCTCGACGAGGTGCTCTTCCTGCCCGCGCACGATCAGCCGCTGCGTGCCCGGGACCCGCACGCCAGCGGGTTTCACCGCTTCGCGATGGCGGCCCTGGCGATTGCCGGATACCCCGGCTACCGCGTCTCGGACATGGAGCTCGTGCGCGAAGGCACCTCTTATACGATCGACACGCTTCGGGACCTCCACGCCGAGGGCTGGGACGCATCGCAACTTTTTTTCATTCTCGGCACCGATGCGTTTGCAGAAATTGCCAACTGGCGCGGCTACCCGGCTGTCGTCGAGGCGGCCAGGTTCGTGGTGATCGCGCGCCCCGGTACGACGCTTGATGCGGCGCTGGCCAGGGCCCCCGAGCTGCGCACGCGGGTCTCGCTGGTGGAAGCGCACACCCGCGACGTGTCCTCCACCGCCATCCGCGGACGTCTCTCCGCGCAGCAATCGATTGACGATCTCGTGCCCGCGGCGGTCGCGCGGCACATCCTCGCGCATCACCTTTACGGAGCGGTAGACCACTTGCATGGCGAAGACGAGCGCATCGGCCACCAAAACCACTAAGCCCCGGACGCCGCGGCTTCCGAAGTCCGTCGCCGGGGCGGTAAGCGCCGCGCGCGACAAGAAGGCGCTCAACATCGTCGTACTCGACCTCCGCAAGGCAGACGGCTTCACCGACTACTTCGTGATCTGCACGGGCAGCAACACCCGGCAGATCCACGCGATTGCCGACGGGGTGAAGGACACGCTGCGGGAAGAATTCGCGGAGCGAACGGCGCATAGCGAAGGGATCGAGAAATCCGAGTGGATCCTGCTCGACTACTTCAACTTTGTCGTGCATGTCTTCAGCCGCGACTGCCGGGCGTTCTACGACCTGGAGCGCCTCTGGGGGAGCGCGGAGCGGTACGAGTTCCCGGACATCGAGCCCCCCGCGGCCCCTTCTCGGCCACCGGCTTCGCCACTTCGGCGAGAGTAGCCGCAGACGCACTCATCGCGGCCACGCTCGCGCCCCGCTGCGCCGCGTGCGCGGAACTCCTCGATCATCCTGTAGAGGGTGCGGTCTGCGGCCGGTGCTGGGCCGCCGCCCGCTGCGCCGCCGGTCGCCATGAGGGTGCCCTGCGGGACATCATCCACGCGTTCAAGTACGAGGGACGGCGCTCGCTCGCGCGCCCGCTCGCCGCCATGATGCGCGAATCAGGCGCCGATCTCCTGAGGGACGCCGGCTGTGTCGTCCCAGTCCCGCTCCACCCGTGGCGCCGGCTGCGCCGCGGGTTCAACCAGGCCAGGGATCTGGCCACTCACCTGGGCGTCCCGGTCGCCGACGTCCTCTGGCGCGTCCGCGCGACATCCCCCCAGGCCGGACTGACTGCCGCCGCGCGGCGACGCAACGTGCGTCACGCGTTTCGACTGTCGCCGTTCCTCTCGCGGTCCCGACGAACCGGACTCATTCTCGATCGCGTGATCGTGGTGGTGGACGATGTGCGGACGACCGGGGCGACGCTGGAGGCGTGCGCGTCCGCGTTGAGAGAGGCGGGCGCGCGCGAGGTGCGGATCCTGACCGCGGCGCACGCGGAGCTGCGTGCGGGGAGTGGTTTGTAGCTACAGACCTCGTACGACCGCGTCGTACACGTCCGCGGCGACGAGGTCGCGGTCGCGGTCCGCATCGAGGCGTACCCATCCGCCCTGGGCCTGGCGCAGGTAGCTGTCGCGCACGCGCCCGAGCAGGGCCAGGTCGCGCTCGTACTTGTCGCGATCGGCTGTTTTCCGCCGGGCCGATACCTCGGGCGGGATATCCAGCAGGATCGTCACGTCAGGCTGCGGCAGGTATTTCTGGATCTCGAGCAGCCAGCTGGCCTCGAGTCCCTGCGCTTCTCCGTACGCGACGCTCGACGCCAGGTAGCGGTCGCAGACGAGGATGGTCCCCGCCTCTTTCTCGCGAATGATCTCCGCCTTCTTCTCATAGCGGTTGGCCACGTAGAGCAGCTGCATCACGTCCGCGCCGTAATCGCGGCCGCCGCGAAGCGCGGTGCCGATCTCGGAACCGATCGTGGTCTGGTAGTCAGGAAAGGACAGGAGTTGCACGGAACGGCCGTCCACGATCAGCCGGTCGCGGAGCCGCTCGGCCTGGGTCTGCTTGCCGCTCTGGTCGAGCCCTTCGAACGCGACGAGTAGGCCGGGTGCTATGGACCCGGCGGGCTTAGGACCCGCCATTACGATTCGAGTGCAAGGACATCATCCAGTGTCTGGCGCCGCCGGATGGTCGTCCATTGGCCCTGGTCCACGAGCACTTCGGGCGGCAGCATGTGCCGGTTGTAGTTGGATGCCATGACCGACCCGTACGCGCCCGCATCGAGAATCGCGACCAGGTCGCCCACGTCGAGCGCCGGCATCATCCGCTCCTTGGCGAACACGTCGCTGCTCTCGCAGATCGGCCCAACGATGTCCCAGGGGGTCTCGGGGCCTGGGCGCGGGACGACGGCGACGATCTCGTGGTACGAGCCGTAGAGCGCCGGACGAATCAGCTCGCCCATGCCCGCGTCGAGGACCGCGAACTTGCGCCCGTCGGAAAAGTCCTTGACGTCGACCACGCGGGCGACGAGGGCGCCGGATCGGCCGACGACCGCCCGTCCCGGCTCGAGCACGACCGGAATGCCGGATCGGCGCAGTTCGGGGATCACGGCATTGGCGTAGTCAACCGGACTGATGATTGCCTTGCCTTCGTAGGCAATGCCCAGGCCGCCGCCAAGATCGAGGTGCTCGAGCACAAACCCGTCGTCCTTGAGCTCCAGCGCGAGCGAGACCAGCGCCTCGGCCGCCCGGCGCAGCGGCTCGATGGTGGTGATCTGGGACCCGATGTGGACGTGCACACCGGCGAATCGCAGGCCGCGCGTCTCGCGGCGGGCGCGATAGATAGCGCGCGCGTCCGGCAGCGGCACGCCGAACTTGTTGATCCGGAGCCCGGTCGAAATATTCGGATGGCTCTTGGCGTCGATGTCCGGGTTGACCCGCAGCGCGACACGCGCCTCACGTCCCTGGGCGCTGGCGATCGCGGCGATGCGATCGAGCTCCCCGGCCGATTCGGCGTTGATCGTCCCGATGCCGTCCGCGATCGCCGATTCGAGCTCCTCGCGCGTCTTGCCGACGCCGGTGAACACGATCTCGCCCGGCTCGAAGCCGGCGCGTCTCGCCACCTGGATCTCGCCGCCCGAATTCGCGTCGGCGCGGCTGCCGAGCGATCGGAGGAGGCGCGCGAGCGCGAGCGTCGAGTTCGCCTTCAGCGCGTAGTGGATGGCATGCGGGTACGACGTGAACGCCGCGTCGATCGCGCGGTAGGCATCGCGGATCGACGCCGCGCTGTAGATGTAGAGCGGCGTGCCGATGCGCTCGACGATCGATTCAATGCTGACGCCGTCGCATGCGAGTCGGTTGTCTGTGAGCTGGAACGATTGGTTCACGAGCGTTCGAATGTTATCATGCGCCCTATCGACACGCCCACGCCGGCCATCGACGACATCATCGAGCGCTGCCTCGGCGGCGATCAGGACGCGTGGAATCAGATCGTCGGCCTTCACTGGCGCAAGGTGTTCAACGTCGCGTACAAGTTCGTCGGCCGCCACGATCTCGCCGAGGAGCTCGCGCAGGACGTCTTCCTCAAGCTGTTCAAATCGCTCGACACGTTCGATCGCCGCGCCAACTTCCAGACCTGGCTGATCAGCGTGAGCCGTAACCTGTGCATCGACCACTACCGCAGCGTCCGCAAGGAGCGCGAGAGCATCGCCCGCGACGTCGATCCCGCCGCCCTCGCGCCGGTCGCGCCAGGGAGGAGCCAGCATGCGGCGCTCGAGCACCGCGACCGCGTCGAGCTGCTGCGCGCCGCGCTCGACACGCTGGCGCCCACGCTTCGCACCGCGGTGATGCTGCGCGACATCCAGGAGTTGACCTACCTGGAGATCGCCGATCAACTCGACCTGCCCGAAGGCACCGTGAAGTCGCGCATCAACCGCGGAAGGACCGAGCTGGCACGCCAGATCCAGAAACTGCGCGAACAGCAGGACGCGTCACCGAGAACCGGAGTCCCACGATGAATCTGACCACCGACCGCATGCAGGGCGTCGCCGTCGTCCGCGTCAACGAGACGCGGCTGATGTACCCGCTCCTGTCGGAATTCGCCAACACCATCACGTCGCTGCTGGGCGGGGGGGACCGCAAGGTGCTGCTCGACCTGTCGGCCGTGACCTACGTGGACAGCGCCACGATCGGCTGCCTGATGGACCTGTACCGGCAGGCCGGCGCCGCCGGCGGCACGCTCAAGCTCGCCGGCGTGCAGAAGCGGGTGGAGACGATGCTGACGATGACCGGGGCGCAGAACTTCCTGGAGATTCACCCCGATGAGCCGTCGGCGCTCAAGAGCTTCGGAGAGTCGTGATGCGGACCATCACCACCTCCACCGGCGCCGCGGTGACGCTCGACGGCGACCTGCTGGCAATCATGGAAACGCTCTACCGGGAGGTCACGGCCAAGCGCGAACTGGAGCGCTCCTTCGAGGACATGGTCCGCGAGATCACGCACCTGATCGACCAGATGACGGAGGAAGAGCGGCGGGCCTACCTGATGGAAAGCCTGTTCCTCAATACCGTGAAGTACGAGAACGACAAGCTCGAGTCGTATATGAGGAAGCTGACGAAGTAGTTGTCGGTTGTCAGTTGTCGGGAAAGCTTGAACCAGGCTTACAACTCCTCACTTCCTATTTGTTTGAATTTCTCTCAACGTCGATCAGCCGCTTGTTATATTCATCCGACTCTGAGGGTACGCAGAAATATTCCCAGAGCTCGGCGTTTGGGCGCAGGTCGATGGTGCCCTTCGTCGTCCAGGGACGCGTGAAAACCTTTGGGTCGGTGATCGTCATCTCGGCCTCGAGGGTTCCATAGCTCGTACGCCGATAGCGTTCGATCGTCCGCATCTCGTCGGTATGCGGAAAGCCACGGATACGATTCCTGCGGTCCTCAGAGATCCAGGATCGATCGTCATAACCGTTTCCTTCGACCACGAACGTATCTCCCTCCCAGCGGCCCACCGCGTATCCCATCCAACGTGGCTGCGGAGGATCGTCGGGAAGTTTGCGTCCATCGGTCCAGATGTCACGCCACGTATGGCCCCACTCAAAGAACTGAACCACTCTGTCAGGCAGCATCACGAACTGGAAACCGTAGTTGTATGCAAACCAGCGGGGGTAGCCCAGGGGGTCGCAAATCAACATGCCGTCTTTCGAATTTGTGGTTGGGATTTCCGACCGGGTCGCTTCGAACATCCGCTCTCCCTGCGGAGTGAATGGCGGAACATTCTTTACATCCAGTTCCACGCCATTGTCGCCCCATACTCCCGACAGGTCCTGCGAATCAAATGGGTGACCCTTTACTTTGTACTGTTCGTTCGCAGCCGCGAGTTGCTTGCTATTCGTACATCGCGGGCAGGTTTTCCACCCTGGCCCTGGAACAAGTTCTTTGTCCGATTGAGACTGCGATTGAGACTGCATCGTTTCCCGCCCCAACGTTCCATCCTGAGCCCACCCTGCCGAGGAAAAAGCCAGGCCCATCAAGAAGGCAAGGATCGAAACAGTGATTCGGTTTCGCATTGATTCAACTCCCGAAGATGACATCTATGGTTGTCGGAGATTTGGCGCTCGCGAGTTGTCGACGACAACAGTCCCATTCGGTTTCGTTATCTTTTTTATCAGGGTTTCAGGCGAACCTGTCATCGACGGAAAGGAGATCACAATGATTTCATCTCCAGTCTTAAGGGAGTCCTTGGTCATCCCGTCACCAATCATCGAGGTTACAGACGCCATCTCACCAACCCACTGCCTGACCTTTCCATCGTCTTCCTTCACTTCCCAGACGACGACGACGTGGGGGTTTCTCCACTTGTATTCGAGGACGGTTCCCTTCGACGTCTTCTCTTCTTTCGCGTAGTGCGCTCTGCTGTGGTGCGCTGAAAGCCCAGCGCTGAACATCGTTACTACGACGATAAGGGCAAGCTGAGTTCGCATTCGGCACCTCCGGAGTGCGGCAATTATAGTCAGAAAGGAATACTGCAACGCGCCCCGACCCTGAACTGCCGCCGACGGTCCAGCTACTAGAAGTTGAACTGCGTGCTGACCTTGAGCACCCGCGCCTGCAGGATCGAGGTCGGCCGCTGCCACGCCCCGAAGTTGTTGTTCTGCGACAACACGGTGTTCCCGTTGAGGGCGTTGTACAGATCGAGGTTCAGGTTGGTTTTTGTCCGGCCAAAGCGCAGGATTTTCGCCACGCGGAAATCGAGCTGATTCAGCCGCTCGCCATACATGTCGCCGGGCTCGAGGAGATGCAGCGACTGGTTGGCGGCGCCGCCCGACAGCGGCCGGCCGATGAGGGGCGCGATCGCCGCGTTCGGGGCGTTGTAGATCGCCAGGAGTTCCTCACCGTTGATGCTCTGGAAGGTCGCGCTGAGAAGCACGTCGATCTTCGGCACGGTGTAGGTGCTGAGCATCTTCACCTGCGTGAGGAACGGCGACTCCTGGTGGCAGGCGCTCGACGGCACCCAGACGTTGGCGATGGGGCTGGTCAGAATGGCGCCGCCAAAGAGCGCTTCCGGCACCTTTGCGACGACCTCGCAGTTGTCCGTCGTCGTCTTGCCCGAGCTGAATCCGCCCTGGACCAGCAGGCCGTTCGCCAGGCGCGCGCTGATGCCGACGTCGACGCCGTTCCACGTTTCGGTCGCCTTGCCGTAGTTGTCGGCGAAGGTGATGAGGTTGTCGACCTGGCCGACCTTGTTGGGATTCAGGTCGCGAAGCCCGGTCACGGGGTAGCCGCCGCCATTCGGCAGCCGTGGGTCGGACGGCGCCACCAGATCGAACGTGGTGTAGTCGCCGGGAGCCACGGAGCGGTTGTCGACGACGAGCAGGTTGCCGTACCAGCGACGGAAGAAGCCGACGTCCACCGACACGCGCGGCAGCACCTGGTGCTGCACACTCGTGGAAAACTCCCAGTTGAAGTTGCGCTTGCCCCAGCCGTTGAGCGTCTCCGGGTCGTAGGTCGCGCCGACGGTCTGGCGCCCGAACGCCGCGTTCGCCATCGCGCCGCATTCACCGTTGGCCACCGGGTTGATGAGATCGCAATCGGGGACGAAGTCGCGGTTGGCGTCGGTCCAGTTCCGGGTCGTCTGTTGCACGATGAGATTTGCCGGGTGCATCGCCGATCCGAATTCGCCACCGCCGAGCGGCTGCCCTGCGAGGTACTTGTTGAGGCTGAGTTTCAGCGCTGTTCGCCCCGTGCCAAACACGTCGTAGGTGGCAGCAAACTTCGGCGTCAGGTCCTTCCAGGCATCCACGCCGGACTGCGCCGGGAATACGAAGTTCCTCAAGGGCGTGAGCGGCGCCGGCCCGATTGACTGTTCGGGGAACGAGCTCTTGTAGTAGTCCAGGCGCGCCCCGAGCCCGAGCGTCAGGCGCCGAATCGTCCACTTGTCCTGGGCGTAGATGCCGAGGTCGGCGTCGAGATTCGACGTCGTCGTGTACGGTGTACCGCGGAGCGTGATCTGGTTCGGCACGCCGTTGTTGAAGCGGTAGCCGATCGGCAGGTTGTCGTACACCCGCGCGATGCGGGACCCGCCGCCGTTATTGAAGCCGATCTTTACGGCGTGGGCGCCGGTGATGTAGGACACCGCGCCGCGATAGTAGTAGTTGCTGCTGCGCAGGTTGTTGAACGTCGCGTTCCGGCCGCGGTAATTGAGGCCGGTCGACTGCTCGGTGACTCCGATGAGCGGTGCCTCGAGCGGGCGCGTGGTCCGCTCATCCTGCTGGGTGGCGACCACCTCGAGCAACACCCGGTTGGTGAGCGGTGAGGACCAGTCGGCGTAGAACATCCGCTTGAAGGGGTAGCGCGTGCTCTGCACGGCTTGGCGCGTGTTGGTCGCGTTGGCGCCGGTGGGGCACTGGCAGCCCTGCTGCACCTCGTAGGTCACCGCCGTCTTGTTCTTCTGATTGATCTGCCACGTGAGGCGGACCTGACCATCGAACCAGTAACTGTCGTTCGACACGGGCCGGCTCGTGTCAGCCACGTAGGTCCACGCATTCGGGTTGTTGGCGTTCGCGTCCTCGAAGACGCCGGCCCAGTCCGCCCAGGCGTTGTAGCGAATCGTGGAGTAGAACCACAGCTTGTCGCGCTTGACCGGCCCGCCGAACCCGGGGTTGAAATCGAAGCTGTACTTGATCTTGTTCGGGGTGGCGAGGCCGGCGGCCCGAAGCTCGTCACTGTAATTGGTGGCCTGCATCTTGTCGTTCTGGCCGCCGAGGAACATTTCACCGGCGTAGGTGTTGCCCCCTTCCTTCGGGATCAGATTGATGCGCACGCCGCCGGTGGTCATCTCCGCCGAGTTCGCGGCGTAGTCGACGGTGACTTCCTGATAGGCCGTCGAATTGTTCACGGCGCCCGCGTTACGCCCCGTTTCGAGCGTGCCGAGCGTGACGCCGTTGAACGACACACGCAGCGAGTCAGGCTTGCTCCCGTGGACGACGAGCGTGTTGCTCTGCGAGTTGCCCGTGGACCCGCCCACGTCCTGCACGGCGCCGGTGCCGGGACCGGTGCGGGCCGAGATGCCGGGAATCAGGGCCGCCAACGTGTACGGGACGCGGCTGGTCGGCACCGCCTCGATGACTTCCTGCGTCATCACACGCTGCCTCGTTGCGCTCTGCACGTCGACGATCGGCGTCTCGCCGGTCACGGTGATCGTCTCCTCGAGCGCGCCAACGCGCATGTCGGCGTTCACAGTTGCGGTGAACGAGCCGGTCAGCTCGAGGCCCTCACGCTTGAACGTATTGAAGCCGGCGAGCGAAAACGTCACCGTGTAGGCTCCGGGCCGCAGATCGACAATGCGGAACTGGCCGCTTCCGTCGGTGGTGACCGATCGGACCTTCTCAATCAGGACCGGGCTGGCGGCTTCAACCGTCACGCCGGGCAGAACCGCCCCTGACGTGTCCTTCACAACGCCCGTAATAGTGGCCTGGGCGTACGCCGCGGCAGGGACCACCGGGAGCAAGGTCAACGCGATGAGCGCACGGCGTGCGAGTCCACGCATTCCACTCTCCTTCAGTTCCATGCCTATGTTGCAAAGGCGCCTAGATCTAGCCGGACATCCCGGCGAAAGTCAAGCAAACCGACTTCGTTTCTCACCGCTCGTGCCTGGGCAAGAGGGCGCCACTGTGTACGTTCCACGCCAGGCCGTGGACCAGATGACGGAGGAAGAGCGGCGGGCCTATCTGATGGAAAGCCTGTTCCTCAATACCGTGAAGTACGAGAACGACAAGCTCGAGGCGTATATGAGGAAGCTGACTAAATAGTGGGCGGTTGGCGGTAGGCAGTAGACAGTGCGCGATTCAGGCGTTCTGCCTACTGCATACTGCGAACTGCCGACCGTATGGGGAGCGTGACGGCGCTGTCTTCCGCGACCGCCTGGTCCACCGGGGATTCCACCAGCGTCCACGCGTCCGTCTCCTCGAGCACGCGTGCCGCGAAGGCGGTGTGCAGCGCGTGACCGCCACGGTGCGCGACCAAGTGGCCGATGATCGGATATCCCACCAGCGCCATGTCCCCGATCACGTCCAGGATCTTGTGGCGCACGAATTCATCGTCGAATCGCAGCGCGTTGTTGAGGACGCCGGTGTCGCCGATGACGATCGCATTCTCGAGCGAGCCGCCGAGCGCCAGGCCCTGCTGGCGCATCATCTCGACTTCCTTGAGGAAGCCGAACGTGCGGGCGGGCGCGATCTCGTCGCAGAACGACTGCTCGGTGATCCGGATGGTGCGCGACTGGTGCCGCAGCAACGGGTGATCGAAGGCGATGCTGTAGGTGACCTTGAAGTGATCGGAGGGATACAGCGCGATCCGCTTGTCGCCCATCGATATCGAGATCGGCCGCAGCGCCTTCAAGTAGCGCCGGACGCCCGGCAGGCGCTTCACGCCCGCCTCCTGGATCAGGTAGAGGAAGGGCGCCGCGCTGCCGTCCATGATCGGCACTTCCGGCGAGTTCAATTCGATGATGACGTTGTCGATGCCGACGCTGATGAGGGCCGCCAGCAGGTGCTCGACGGTGTCGACGTTGACCGCGTCACGCGTGAGGCCGGTGGCGAGATTGATGCCGCCCACGTGCTGGACGGTCGCGGGAACTTCGAGGCCGCCGAGGTCTGAACGCCGGAACCGGATGCCGAAATCAGCCGGCGCGGGCTTGAGCGATAGCGTGACCTTGTGGCCCGAATGAAGACCGATGCCGGCGCAGGAAATCGCTCGTCGAAGTGTCCGTTGTGCGTTCATCAAGCTCCCTGGCCGATGTCGTGGGTTCCCATCCCGGAAGCAATCACAGTGCCGAGCTGTGCATTTAAATGGAAACTACGCATAAGTCGTTGCCAGTGAACATCTTCGCGATCGTGCATGGGCGGCGTGGAGAGCCCTTGTAACACCGCTTGTTGCAAGCCCGCCACATCGCAATTCTTGAAAACTGTGGCAAGTTTACCACACTGGATCCGTCGTCACAGCAGAGGTTGAAGGTACTGCCCGGTGACCGATTCGGGGTTTGCCGCCAGTGCCTCCGGCGTGCCCGTCGCCACCAGGTGCCCTCCCGCCTGACCGCCTTCGGGGCCGAGATCGATCAGGTGGTCGGCCGATCGGATGACGTCGAGATTGTGCTCGATGACCACGACGGTGTTGCCCTGGTCGACCAGCTTGTTCAGCACGTCGAGCAGCTTCCGCGTGTCCTCGAAGTGCAAGCCGGTCGTCGGCTCGTCGAGGATGTAGAGCGTGCGGCCGGTGCTGCGCCGCGACAGCTCGCGCGACAGCTTCACCCGCTGCGCCTCTCCCCCGCTCAGCGTCGTCGCCGACTGGCCCAGCTCGATGTAGCCGAGGCCGACGTCCTGCAGCGTGCGGAGCTTGTTGGCGATCGGCGAGAAGTTCTCGAGCAGCGGGAGCGCCTGGTCCACGGTCAGCTCCAGCACCTCGGCGATCGACTTGCCCCGGTAGTGGATCTCCAGCGTCTCGCGGTTGTAGCGGCGGCCCTTGCACTGCTCGCAGGTCACGTAGACATTGGGCAGGAAATGCATTTCGATCGCGATCACCCCGTCGCCCTGGCACGACTCGCAGCGGCCGCCCTTGACGTTGAACGAGAAGCGGCCGGGCTTGAACCCGCGCGCCTTGGCGTCGGGCATCATCGCGAACAGTTCGCGGATGAACGTGAACATGCCGGTGTAGGTCGCCGGGTTCGACCGCGGCGTCCGGCCGATCGGCGACTGGTCGATCTCGATCACCTTGTCGATCAGGTTGATGCCGTCGATCTTGTCGTGCAGGCCCGCGTCGGCCCCCGCGCGGTAGAGCACCTGCGCGAGCGACTTGTAGAGGATGTCGTTGACCAGCGTCGACTTGCCCGACCCGCTCACCCCGGTCACCGCCGTCAGCGTGCCGAGCGGGATCGAGACGTCGATGTTCTTCAGGTTGTTGGCGCGCGCCCCGCGGATGACGATCTCGCCTTTGAGCGCCGGCCTGCGCGTCTTCGGCGTCGCGATCGAGCGTTCACCGCGGAGGTACATGCCGGTCAGCGATCCGTGCCCGTCAGCGAGCAGCTCGTCGGGCCGCCCCTGGAAGATGACGTGGCCGCCATGCTCGCCGGCGCCAAGGCCGAGGTCGACGACGTAGTCCGCCATGCGGATGGTTTCCTCGTCATGCTCGACGACGACCACCGTGTTGCCGAGGTCGCGAAGCCGCGAGAGCGTCGACAGGAGCTTCCGGTTGTCGCGCTGATGCAGCCCGATCGACGGCTCATCGAGCACGTACAGCACCCCCGACAGGTTCGCGCCGATCTGGGTGGCCAGCCGGATGCGCTGCCCTTCCCCGCCCGAGAGCGTCGCGGCGCTCCGGTTCAGCGTGAGATAGCCGACGCCGACGTCGTGCAGGAACCGCAGCCGCTCGCGGATCTCCTTCAATACGCGCGAAGCGATCAGCGCCTCGCGCTCGCTGAGGTCGAAGGCCTCGAACACGCCCAGCGCGTCGCTGATCGGAAGGTTGACGTATTCGGCGATGCCGCGGGCCTTGACCCGGACCGCCAGGCTCTGCGGCTTGAGCCGGTGGCCGTGGCACGCGGGGCATTCACGCAGCGTGCGGTACGGCTCGAGATCTTCCTGGATCACCCACGACCCCTCCTCGTACCGCCGCCGCAGGTTGGGGATGACGCCTTCGAAGCCCTTGCCGAAGGGGTCATCCTCGCGGACGCCTGACGATTTGCCGCCTCGCCGACCCCCCTGGCGCGAAGGCGGGTCGTACTCCTCCTCGTCGTCGTCCGGGTCCTCGTCGTCTGCGACGACCGTGATCGAACGCGTCGCGGCTGCCGCCATCCTCGCCGCCTTGGCCGCGCCGGCGGGACCCGAGAAGATCAGGTCACGGTGCTTCTTCGGCAGCTTCGAGAACGGCACGGCCGGGTCGATTCCGTAGACCTCCGAGAGCCTGAGGACCGCTTCCTTGACCAGTTTCTTGTCGCCCCTGGCCCACGGTGACACCGCGCCGCCGAGCAGCGTCTTGGATTCATCGGGCACGATCAGGCGCGGCTCGAAGTCATAAGTGGCGCCGAGCCCCTGGCAGTCCGGGCAGGCGCCGTGCGGCGAGTTGAACGAGAACGCCCGGGACGTCATTTCGGGCATCGAGATGCCGCAGGTCACGCACGCCAGCCGGCGCGAGAAGAGCTGATCGCCGCCTTCGTAGGTGTTGACGATGACGATGTCGTTGGCCAGGTTGAGGGCGACTTCGAGCGATTCCGAGAGGCGCCGCTCGATCCCCGACTTGACGATCAGCCGGTCAACGACGACGTCGATGTTGTGGTTGCGCCGCCGATCGAGCTTGATGTCGTCGTCCAGGGAGCGGAACTGGCCGTCGATGCGCGCCTTGGTGAAACCGCGCTGCCGCAGCGCCTGCAGTTCCTTCTTGAACTCGCCCTTGCGTCCGCGGACGATCGGCGCCAGCACGTTGATGCGGGCATCCTGCGGGTACAGCAGGACCAGGTCGAGGATGCGCTCGAGCGACTGCGACGAGATCTCTCGTCCGCAGTTATAGCAATGCGGCGTACCGATGTTGGCGAACAGCAGCCGCAGGTAGTCGTAAATCTCGGTGACCGTGCCCACGGTCGAGCGCGGGTTGGAGCCGGTGGTCTTCTGTTCGATCGAAATCGCGGGAGACAGGCCCTCGATCAGGTCGACGTCCGGCTTCTCCATCTGCTCGAGGAACTGCCGGGCGTACGCGGACAGCGACTCGACGTAGCGCCGCTGCCCCTCGGCGTAGATCGTATCGAACGCCAGCGACGACTTGCCGGAGCCGGACAAACCGGTGATGACGACCAGTTGATCCCGGGGAAGATCGACGTCGATGTTCTTGAGGTTGTGAACGCGCGCGCCGCGCACGGAAATCCAGTCGTGGACCATAGGGTACAGAGGGGCCTTTTACAGAAACCCCAATCCCCCATTTTACTTCACGCGCAGGCGGCTATGCCGGTACCCGTAGCAGGCGTAGATGACGATGCCGGCGAGCAGCCAGAGGCCGAACCGCTCCCACGCCTGCCGCGGGAGCCCGACCATAATGAACGCGCACGCGGCCATCCCGAGCGGCGCGATCAGCCACACCGCGGGAACCCGGAAGGGTCGCGGGCGATCGGGTTCCTTGACCCGGAGAATGAGCACGCCAGCGCACACCAGGACGAAGGCGAAGAGCGTCCCGATGTTGGTCAGGTCATACGTCTCGGCCGCATCGCCGATCAGCGAGGCGAGCGCCACCAGCACACCGGTCACCAGCGTCGTCACGTACGGGATGCGCGTCTTCGGATCGATCTTCGCCGCCCACTGCGGCAGCAGGCCGTCCCGTGCCATCGAGAAGAAGATGCGTGGCTGTCCGTACTGAAACACCAACAGCACCGCGGTCATCGACACCGCCGCCCCGAGGGCGACCAGCCACCCGACGCGCGAGTATCCTGCGAGCTCGAGCGCCCGGGCCAGCGGGTCGGCAACGGCCAGCTCGGAGTAGGGCACCATCCCGGTGAGCACGAAGCCGACGATGACGTAGATCACCGTGCAGATCGCCAGTCCTCCGAGGATTCCAATCGGCAGGTTGCGTTGCGGGTCCTTGGTCTCCTCCGCCGCCGTCGAAATCGCGTCGAAGCCGATGTAGGCGAAGAACACGATCGCGGCGCCCTGGTGGATCCCGGTGAACCCGTTGGGCGCGAACGGGACGTAGTTGGCGGTGTCGATGCTCATCAGGCCGACGGCGATGAACAGGCCCAGCGCCAGCAGCTTGACCACCACCATCACGTTGTTGGCCCTGGAGCTCTCGCGCGCGCCGCGCAGCAGCATCCATGTCACGAGCATCACGATGCCGAACGCCGGGAGGTTGACGAGGATCGGGATCCCCGCGATCTGCGGTGCGGTCTCCAGCAATCCGTTGACGTCGGGGTTCGCGCTCAGCAGCGCGGTGCGATAGCCGGTTGACAACCAGACCGGCAGCGCAAGGCCGACGCCTCGAAGCAGGGTCCCGAAGTAGTCGCCCCATGAAATCGCCACCGCGACGTTGCCGACCGCGTATTCGAGGATCAGGTCCCACCCGATGATCCACGCCACCAGCTCGCCCAGCGTGGCGTACGAGTAGGCGTAGGCGCTGCCCGCCTGCGGGATCATCGACGCCAGCTCCGCGTAGCAGAGCGCCGCCAGCGCGCACGCGCCGCCGAGAAGAATGAAGGAGAAGACGAGAGCCGGGCCGGCGCCGTAGCGGATGACTGCCCCGTCAGGCCCTACCTGCCCGGCAGCCGCGGTGCCGATCGCCCCGAAAATCCCGGCGCCGATCACCGCGCCGATCGCCAGCATGATCAGATCGCCCGCGCCAAGCACGCGCTTGAGGGATCGCCCGTCGTCGCTCGGGGGCTGGAGGTCCGCTATCGGCTTGCGCGCGAAGAGTTGCGACATGCGGTTCCTGTCTTCCTGTCCTTCGTGACCTTCGTGACCTTCGTGACCTTCGTGACCTTCGTGACCTTCGTGACCTTCGTGTTATTCGAATTTGTACGCGGTTTCGTTGGACGTCACCACCAGCTGCCCGCTCGGACCGAATGCCAGACCCACCAGGGCTCCGCCCGTCACCACCGCCTCCGGGGGGCGATCGTCCGAGGTAAACCGGTAGACACCGCTTGACCCGGCCAGCGCGTCAACCACGTGGAGCGAACCATCGGGGGCGAAGGCCAGGCCCTGCGGGCGTCCCAGCGGCGTCGACACCGTCCGTACCGCTCCATGCCTGTCGATGCAGTACACGTGGTCGTACGACCCGAGCGTCGGACCGCTCACGTACAGCTCACCCGCGGGGCTCATCGCCAGGTGGAACGCGGCGACACTCGGCGGCAGCACCACAAACGGCGCCGCGCGGCCGTCGCGGGTGCGAAAGATGGTGCCCGACCGGTCCCCCACGTACATCCACCCGTCATCGTCAAAAGCCAGGCCGCACGCGACCCCGAGATCCGCGGCGACCTGCTTCTGGGAGCCGTCATCTTCGATCCGGTAGACGGCCCCGTCGAACCGGCTCGAGACGTAGAGGTGCTTGTCAGGTCCAAACGCCATCGACGTGGCATTGACGATGCCGGAGACGAACGGTTCGCGGGCGCCGGCCGGCGTGACGCGGAAGATCGAGACGGGCGCTTCCTGCCCGCGCGAGCCGCTGTAGGTCACGAACAAATTGCCGTCGGCGTCGAAGACCGGGTTGTCGACCTGATGAAGGCCCTCCGCGCACGCGCCACCGACCGTGACGTAGGTTTCGCCCACCAGCCCATCGATCCGGATCGGCTGGCGGCCAGGATCCAGATCCGAGGGAATCGTGATCACGAGGCGCCTGCCGGACGCGAAGGCGATGCGCGCCGGGGCGTCGCCGATCGTCACCGCGGTGAGCGAGTCGATCGGGAGACCGGAGCCGTGGATGGTGATGCGCCCGCCCTCCACAGCGAGGAGCGGGGTAATTGCAGTAATGGTGGGAGAACTCATTAGGTAAAAGGGCAAAGGTTACTACCTTTACCCTTTGACCTACAGGTACAGGATCAGGCGTCGTCGAGTTCGAGGTTCCAGTACAGGTAATCGCGCCAGCTCTCGGGCGCGTCCCGGAGGCCGATCGTGATACGCATCGCCGGCGCCGAATCAGGCCTCCGAGGCACGCGCTGCAGCCGCATCCCGGCTTCATGCGGCGTGCGTCCACCCTTCCTGCGGTTGCACCTGACGCAGCAGGTGACGATGTTCTCCCAGTCCTTGCGGCCACCCTGGGCAACGGGCACCACGTGGTCGAAGGTGAGGTCGGGGGTCGGCAGCGCCTCGCTGCAGTACTGGCAGGTGTGGTTGTCGCGGGCATAGATGTTCGCCCGGGAGAACGGAACGTAGTCGAACCGGCGTTTTATTTTGACGAAGCGGAGGAGGCGGATGACGGAAGGCAGCTTGAAGCTGACGGACACCGCCCTTATCTCGCGGTCGTGGACCGCGATCACCTCTACCTTCCCCTGGCACCACAACGTGATGGCCTTTTGCCAGTTGACGACCTTGAGAGGTTCGTACGAGGCGTTGAGAAGGAGCGTCTGCTCCATAACCACGATCATGATGCCCGCACGCCGCCTGAGGTGTCAAGAGTTTGGGACGCTCAACACTAGTGAACGCAGGGAGTTACGCCGATATTACAGCCGTGCGATCAGTCTCGAGGACCCTGCTGGTGCTGCTGCTGGCGATGAGTGCGGGTGCCTGCGCCACGCGGCCCGGCATCCCACGCCCCTTCCCGGGCGCGGCATTGCCGCCTGGAGCGGTTGAGTCGCCCCCCGACAGGCCGGCGCCGCCACCGGATCGCGCTGCCGCCAGTCCGCCGGCGCCCGCCGTGGTCCCGACTGCGTTGATCTCGACGGCGCTGATTTCGACGGCGCTGAGTTTCCGTGGCGTGCCCTATCGCAACGGCGGGACCGATCCCTCCGGTTTCGATTGCAGCGGGTTCGTCCAGTACGTCTACGCGCGGCACGGCGCCGCGCTGCCGCGCGAGGTTCGCGAGCAGTACCTCACCGGCCGTCCGATCGGCGTGAAAGAGTTGAAGGCGGGCGACCTGGTGTTCTTCGAGACCGTGAAACGCGGGGCGTCACACGTGGGGATGGCGATCGGCGGCGACGAGTTCGTCCACGCCCCCAGCTCGCGCGGCGTCGTCCGCGTCGAGCGCCTGACCTCGTCCTACTGGGCCACCCGCTTTGTCGGCGCGCGGCGCGTCAGCTGACGGCTTACCGGCTCGTCAGCAGGCGTGCGGGCGGCGTCGAGGACGTGACTTCGAACGCGAAGCGCAGTGCGGGGATCTTGTTGCCGGGATGATCGTCCCGGTAGGTGAGCTGCGGCGTCAGGTACAGCCGTTGCGGCTCGGTCGGGGGACCCTGGTAGATTCCCGGATACAGATCGATCAGGTGGACGCCGGGCTCGCCCGCCGCGGTGAAGTTGATCACCACGTCGCCGGCGCTGTTGAAGCCGCACACGTATCCCATGTACGCGTTGTCGTAGGTCGCAGCGTAGAGGTTGTCGTACTCCGTCCAGCCCACACCCTTGACATGGATCGACACCGGCGTGCCCACCGGCCCGGACGAGGGCGTGATGCTGACGATGCTGGTTTCGATGACGAAGTGGGTGACCGCGAGCGTCTTCTCCCCGTCGCGCAGCGCCAGGCCGTGCAGGCCGCCGAGGTCGTCAGGAATGGTGACCGGCACGTTGATCGAGCCGTCGGCGCCCACCTTCACCGGTTGCAGGTCGGCCTCCTGCGGCGAGAAGCCGTTGCCGCTCACACGGCTGCCGACGTAGGTCTGCCACACCAGCGAGAGCGATGAGCCGCCGGGGAAACCGGTGCCTTTCAACGTCGCGCGCGTCCCACCGGGACCCTGCGTCGGAGTCATCCCGATGGTCGCGTTCGCCACGCTGATCTCGGGCTTGGGGATCGGCTGCTTCTGGTACGGTTCCGCGTACGCGGACGCCATCGATGCGCGTCCCGGCGTCATGCGGAACGTGAACTGCGGCCGCGGCAGGTACGCGTTGGGTGCCTGCTCGTGATTCAGGTATCCCTGGCCCTGATAGCCGCTCAGCAGCTTCACCACGTGATCGCCGGGTGCACCCGAGGCGCGGAACCGCGCGACCGCGGATCCCTTGCTGCTCGCCGCTGACACCCAGCCGATCTCGTTGTTGTCCCAGTTCACCACCCACGTACTTTCCATCGTCCGCCACCCGAGCCCCTTGACGGTGAGCTCCATGACGGTGCCCACCGGACCCGACAGCGGCGACAGCTCGAACGTCTGGGTGACCTCGACGCCGTTCTGCGCGACCGTCTTGCCGTCCACGGTCGCCATGATGTCGTGCACGCCGCCGTAGTCTTCGGGGATCGCGAACTTTGCCTCGAGCCGACCGTTCTGATCGACCTGGAACTTGCCCAGCGACGAGACGGACTCGTTGTACTTCTTGCCCTTGAAGTGGTAGTAGTCCTCGATCACCCAGCCGCCCGTGACCGTGGACCACTGCAGGTCGACCTCCCTGCCCGCGGGCAGGCCGGTGGCCGTCGCGATGACAGCGGTGCCGACCTTCGCCGGCTTCTCGTACGCGAGCTCGAGTCGTTGGGGAGCAGGCTCCTGGGTCGCGGCCTCCGTCGTCGGAGAGGCCGCGTCAGGTTCCGGGATTGGGGAGGCGGCGGGCTTCGAGCACGCCGCCGTCAGGATGGCGACCGCCAGGGCGATGTAGAGCGCCACGCCCCGGCTATTCCGTGACGATGGTCAGCTGTCCGGCCGGATTCGGGAACGGCTTGAACTCACCAGTGCGGCCGGCCTTGTCCTTGGCGGTGATGGTCACGGCCACGGTGCCGACGGGCGCATCGGCGGGCACGGTCCACTTCGCGCTCCAGAGGTTCGGGATCAGGTTGCCGGCCCCGGCGCCGCGGTAACGGGCCGGAACGTCCACCGTCTTGCCGGCGTACGTCAGGTGCACGACAACTTCGGCATCGGCGGCCGGCTGGCCGGCTGGATCGAGCACCGAAATTCGGAAGCCGGCGTGCTCGCCGACCTTGAACCGGTTCATCGTGAAGCAGTTCCGCGGCATCTTGGGACCCGCGAACAGCGCCATGTCGCTGAATACAGCGAGCTTACCCGGCGTCTGTCCGGCGACGGGCAGGGAGGCCGAGGCCACGAGAGCGACCACGGCGGCGGTGAGCACGACGTACGGAATCAGCTTTTTCACAGAGTAGAAGGTAATGGATCTGGCCGCCCTTGTCCACCAGGCGGGGATTGCCGGCCTAGGCCGCCATGCACGCGCCTTTGCGCATCAGTTGACGCGAGGTGTGGCGCATAAACTCGCGCACTTGCAGGTCGTCCTCGGTGTAGCGGGCCGTGGCGCGCGGCACCTTGAGCGGGTCCACGCGGCACTGGGCCTCGGTCACCGCCGGCTGGGGGTCGAGCACTTCGATGTAACGCTGCGGGTACGACGGGAAGCCGCGGAACGCCGTGCCGACAACGCCGCCGAACCGCGAGGACAGCTCCTCGAAGTTGTACTGGAGGAAGTCGTAGGTTTCGGGATTCGGGTTCGTCGCCAGGTACTGCTGCACCATGTCCACGACGTTGGTGAAGAAGGTGTCGCCGTGGCAGTTGGCCGCGTAGGTGCCGTCCGCCTTCTCCATCCGGCGGATGCCCGGGCGCTCGGGATCGATGTGATACAGCTCGTGCACGATGGTATCGAGCTTCCCCACCCAGTTCGGCCGGCCGGGATAGTAAATCTGCTTGCGCGTCCGCGAGAGCACCTGGTCGGTAAAGCGCGGCAGCGTGAACGAAATCATGTACTCGATCGCCGTCGGCCCGACGTGCACTTCCGGGGACTTGGTGACGAACCACTCCGAGCGCCGCGTCAGCGCGCCGGTGCTGCGGTCGCGCCAGAAGTAATAGCCGGGCTCGCTCGCGGGGAGGGAGATGCAGTGGCAGGTCGCATACGCGCCCTCGGCGTTAGTGCGGCCGGACCGCGCAAAGACCAGGACCTTGCTCATGTCGATGAATCCCAGCGCGGGAACCCGCGAGGTGATGTCGGACATGAGATTGGACAGGCGCTCGGTGTAGTTGATCATGTAAGCCACGCGCAGAGACACACCTAGCGCCCCCACGAGTTCTCCAGGTCCCGTTTTCAGTTGTTAGTGGTCCGAGCCGCGTCGATTATCGGCCGACGCCCCGAAGATTTCAAGCTGATGCCCCGCGGCAGCAACGTGTTTCACCTTCTAAAAACAAACATCGGCGTCGAATGCGCGCCACTGCACTCGGCCATAAATAAAAAATCAGGGGCTAGGGGGAAGGTGTCAGGGGTTAGGGAAGGGAACTGGCTCAGCCGTAACCGGCGGCGGGTCGTCAGGCAATGCGTTTTGCGGAGAATCCTCAACGATCGGGGCCTCTGACTCTGAATCCGCAGGCGCCGTCGCCTCGGATTCGGTCCCCGATTCTGCAACCGCCTCCGTCGCATCGGCGACGGGTACGACGACCGGCGCGGGCGGGGGCGGCGTCACCTGCCCCATACGGCTGAGCACGATCTGCCGGCGCCGCGCGAGGCGCGCATTCGGCCGCGCCGGGTTGAGCACGCGCGGGTTGATGATCGCGCCGGCCAGCAGCGCCGCCTGTTCGCGCGACAG
Organism: Acidobacteriota bacterium; assembly: GCA_947465645.1. Next base: position 35,965 of record CANIBQ010000004.1, read on the forward strand.
CCCGGCGGCAGACACACCGAAGTAGGTGCGCGCCGCGGCGTCGGCGCCCCAGATGCCGTCGCCCCACTCGATGACGTTCAGGTAGATTTCGAAGATGCGCGCCTTCGGCAGGGCGGCCTCGAGCCGTCGCGCAATGATCAGTTCACGCAGCTTCCGCAGCGGATTGCGGGACGGCGACAGGTAGAGGTTCTTCGCGAGCTGCTGGGTGATGGTGCTCGCCCCCCGGATCGGCTGCCCCTGTTCCCAGTTGACCTGGATCGACTCGCGGATCTGCTCGACGTCGATCCCTTCGTGGTCCCAGAAGGCGCTGTCTTCGGCGACCAGCACGGCCCGCTTCAGGTTCTGCGAGATCCTCGAGTAAGGCACCCACCGGTGAACATGCCTCACCGTCTTCCCTTCACGCGCGGCTTCGTCCGCCCGCAGTTGCATGAACGCCGTCGTGGTCGGATTGGTGGTGGCGAGCACCCGGACGTCGGGCAGCGTCAGGTAGACATAGGCCACGACCCCAAAGCCCACGGCCACCGCGACCAGGAAGGCGCGGAGCAGCTGGGTGCGAAGCCGGCGGGCCCCCGGACCCGCCCCACGTTTCATCCGCTCACCACGATCTTGATGCGCGCACCCACCACCGGCTGCGAGCCGGGCTGCGCGTTGTTCATGATCGCCAGCGACGCCGGCTTGATCACGCCACCGGAGCGCTCCGCGATCGAGGCCCAGCTATCCCCGGCGCGCACGACGTACAGATCGACGCGATCGGGACGGATGTTCTCCGCCTCCTCGGCCGACAGCCGCTTGAACGATCGGATGGTGCGGACGAACGCGCTGTCCGCCTGCTGAAATGCGTTGGGCGCCGCCATGCCGGCCACCAGGTAGTAATTGGTCCCGTAGGCAATGTGCGCCGCCCGCGTGCCGACCGCGCCGAGGCCCTCGATCTGTCCCTGGTAGACGCCGACGAAGGCGTCGTTGCCGTCGATCGTCGCGCGCTCGCCCTGCACCGCCTGGAAGCCCGCCATCCGCATGTGGTTGAGCGCGATCTCCTGCATGTTGCGCCCCTGCGGCTGCTCCACCAGTTGCATCAGGATGAAGATGTCGGCGCCGGGCGCCTTCGCCATCACCTGCGACGGGCTGTTGGCGATCTCCCACCCGGTCGGGAAGTCGATCCGGAACCGCAGCGGCGGGTGGAGGAACGTGCTGCCGCGCGCGATCCCCTGCTCGGGGTTGTCGCCGTAGACCATCCCGTCGATCCGCCGCAGCAGCGCGTCGCGATCGGTGGCGTTGGCGCTTGGCGTGGTCTTCCTGAGCTGCTCCACCAGCGGCTGGATCTCCTTCACCCGCGAGAGCGGCTCGGGGTGGCTCGACATCCAGTTGGGGATGCCCTTGCGATCGCCCTGCGCTTCGTCGAGGCGCCCCAGCGTCGAGAGCATCCCGGGCACGCCTGCCGGATCCCATCCGCCGGCGGCTTCGTACTTCGCGCCCAGCTCGTCCGACTGCAGCTCGTCGTCTCGCCCGTACTTCAGGAACAACGCGCCGAGCGCCGTGGACGTCAGGTCGCCGAACGGCCGTGCCGCGGGGACGAAGATGCCGAGCGCGATCAGCCCGATCTGCCCGCCAAGCCCGCGCGTGTACTGCTGCGCCGCATGACGCGCGGTGACGTGGCCGATCTCGTGGCCAAGCACCCCGGCCAGCTCCGCCTCGTCCTGGAGAAACGCCAGGATCCCGCGCGTGATGTAGATGTAGCCGCCGGGGAGCGCGAAGGCGTTGATCGCCGGCTGGTCCACCACCGTGAAGTGCCAGGGGAGATTCGGCCGCTCCGACAGCTTTGCCAGCCGCAGGCCGATGTCGCTGACGTACTTCTGGAGCTCGGGATCGTTGTAAATCCCCATCTCCTTCTTGACCAGCGGATCCTGCTCCTGGCCGATGGAGATCTCCTGCCCCTCGCTCATCAGCGAGAGCTCGCGGCGGCCGGTCACGGGATTGGTGGCACAGGCGGCCACCAGCGCAAGCACGAGGACGATCGGAACGAATCTGGTCATGCTGGGCTCGCTGTCACAGACATGCGTGGGGCGGACCTTGTCAGGTCCGCCAGTTGAGATCGGATGATGTTCACGGCCTCCTGCGGCACGGGGCGCAGCGGCGGCCGCGGCGGCCCCCCGACGTACCCCATCAACTCGAGCGCCGCTTTCAGGCCAGCCACTCCGTACCCCCCGCCAAGCGACCGCGCCAGCGGCATCAGCCGCTGCTGCAGCGCGCGCGCCTCCTCGATCCGGCCTTCCCGGACGAGGCTGCGCATCGCCACGCAGGCATCGGGCACCAGGGCGGCGATTGCCAGAATCGCGCCGTTGGCCCCCGCGCAGAACGAATGGACGAGCGTGGTCGCCGAGCCCCCCAGCACCACGAAATCATCCGGCGTGCGATTCACGAACTCAGCAATCAACCCGACGTCCGACCCGGAGTCCTTCATCCCGACGATATTGGGATGGGTCCCGAGCCGCTCGACCGCTTCAGGCGCGAGCACCACCCCGGTAAACACCGTCACGTTGTAGAGCAGCACCGGGACCGGCGACGCGTCCGCCACCTCCGTGTAATGCCGCACGAACACATCGGTCGTCATCTGCGGCTTGAAGAAAGAGGGCGTGCGGACGAGCACGGCATCCACGCCGGCGGCCGCCGCTCGCCTGCTCGCGGCAATCGTCGCCCTGGTGGACTCGCGGCCCGTACCCGCGATAAGCACGCGGTCGCGCGGCACCTCGCGGCGGCCGATCTCGACGATGCGGTCGGCTTCTGCGTCGTCGAGTTGGGGGGCTTCGCCGTTGGAGCCGAGGACGACGAGACCGGTGAGCGGCGTCTGCATCCAGCGCGCGATGTTCGCGCGCAGCCCGGCTTCATCGAGCGTGTCGTCGGGTCGAAACGGTGTCGAGATCGGAGTGAAAATCCCCTCGAAACGCTTCATGGCTCCAATTGTACAGGCGCGTGCCCCTCGCCCTGCACCGTCAGGTTCACCGCCAGGACGAATACGAAGATCGCCGCCGCCGGCGCCAGCGTCCACGGCGCGTCGCCCACCACCGCCACGTTCGCCGCATCCTGCAGCATCGTCCCCCACGTCGGGACGACGTCGGGGAATCCGAGGCCGACGTAGGAGAGCGTGGCTTCGGCCAGGATGAAGGCCGGCAGGAGGAGCGTGGCCTGCGTGACGAGATAGCCGCGCGCGGCCGGGAGCAGATGCCGGCCGAGCAGCCGTGCCGGGCTGGCCCCGAGCGCGCGGGCGGCCTCGGCGTAGTCGCGCTGGCGTTCCGAGGTGACGATCGCGCGGACGCCGCGGGCGACGATCGGCCAGCCGAGCATTGAGAAGATGGCGGCGAGGACGAGGAAGACGGTGGATGCGGGCAGGACCAGCGGCATCACCGACCGCAGTGCCAGCGCCACGTAGATCGCCGGCAGCACGAGGATGAAATCGGACCCGCGGGAGAGCACCTCGTCCACCATGCCGCTCGCGTAGCCGGCGATTCCGCCGACCAGCGCGCCGACCAGCAGCGCGCCAAAGGTGGCGACCACCGCCAGCGCCAGCGAGGTGCGCGCGCCGTAGAGCAGCCGGGAGAAGATGTCGCGCCCGAAGGCGTCGGCGCCCATCAGCAGCAGCGGACCCTGCCCCTCGCCGACCGAGATCAGTCGCCCGTTGGCAAACCAGTGCAACGGCACCGGCTGCGAGCGATCCTCCTCGAACCGCCGTTCGAGGCGACTCACCAGGCGGAGCGGGTAGATATGCGGCCCAACTCCCAAATCCCCACTCCCAACTCCCAAATGGATGGGCGTGGGGGGCGCGTAGAGCGCATCCGAAAACGTGCGCTCGGGAGCGTTTGGCGACAGCCATGGCGCCGCCACCGCGGCGAACAGCACCAGGCCCAGCAGAATACGGCCGGCGCGTTTCATTCCGCGTGTCCTTCGCGGACGCGCGGATCCGCCGCGGCCAGCAGCAGGTCGGCGATGACGCTGCCGATCGCGAGGAAGAGTCCGCCCATCGCCGCGCAGCCGGCCACCAGGTAGACGTCCCTCGCGCGCAGCGCCTCGTACATCAGGCGGCCGAGTCCCGGCCAGGCGGTGACGTACTCCACCACGAAGGATCCCGAGAGCAGCGCGCCGATTGCCAGGCCGTAGATCGCGCAGATCGGCCGCAGCGACACGCGCCAGGCGTGGCCGACCACGACGTCGCGCGGCGCCACGCCACGGGCGATGGCGGCGAGGACGAACGGCTGGCGGATGGCGTCGCTCATCGACTGCGACTGCAGGCGCTCGAAGGTGGCCGCGAGCGGCAGCGCGAGGGCGAGGGCCGGCAGCGGCAGGTGCAGCGCCACGTCCGCGATCCAGGCGGACCACTGCATGTCCACCGCGTTCACCGACGTCATGCCGCCCGCGGGAAACCAGCGCGTGCGCGAGGCGACGAACACCAGCAGCAGCGACATGATCAGCGGCGGGATCGACAGGCACACCAGCGACGCCCCGCGGATCAGCGCCGGCACCGCGCCGCGGCGGCTGCCGGTGACGATCCCCAGCGGGATGCCGAGCAGCGTGGCGGCGGCCAGCGCGACGATGGCGAGCGCGGCGGTGTTGACCGAGGCGCGGCCGATCAGGCTGCCGACCGGGCGGTTGTAGAGGAAGGAGTTGCCGAAGTCGAAGCGCGCGGCGCGCGACATCCAGAGCGCCCAGTGGGCCATCGGTCCGCGATCCAGGTCGAAACGCGCGCGCATCGCCGCCACTTCAGCCGGGTCGGCAAATGGTCCCAGTTGATCGCTGACGTCACCGGGCGCGAGCCGCGTGAGCACCAGCGCGGATGACGACACCGCGAAGACCAGGAAGACCGCGAACAGCAGCCGCCGGGCGAGAAAGCGCGTCAAGGACTCACGCGTAAACTGTCAGCGTTCCACAGGATCGGCGGCCGCAGCACCGACGGCACCACCCCCGACACCCGCGCGCTGTGCGCCGCGTACATCCGCGGCGAGGCGAAGTAGAGCACCGGCAGGTTCTCGGCCAGGATCTTCTGGACGATCTCGAACTGCTGCTGGCGGACGCCGGGGTCGAGCGACGCCGCCTGCTCCTGCATCAGGATGTCGATGCGGCGCTCCCACTCGGTGGCAGGCGTCTTCTGCGCCAGGTTCCAGAAGTGCGCCGAGCCCGAGCTGAGCCAGAAATCCATGTTCCCGGCCGGGTCGAGGTCGGTGGAGAGCGGGCGGTAGAGGATCGCGTCGTAGTCGCACGCCAGCATCCGCTGGATCATCGCGCCAATCTCGAGCGGCGCGAAGTCGAGCGCCACGCCGATCGCCTTGAAGTCGTCCTGCAGCACCATGCCGCCACGCTCGTACGAGCTGATGCCGCGTTGCGTGATCACGGTGAAGCGCGCCTCGGTGCCCTTCTCGTCTTCCACCACCCCGTTGCCGTTGCGGTCTTCGAGGCCGATGCTCTTGAGCAGCTCCTGCGCGCGCGCCGCGCCGTGCGGATACCGCGGCACGTCGGGCCAGAACCACCGCGTGTTGCCCGGCGTGATCGGTCCCCAGATCGGCACCGCTGCCCCGAGATACACCGTCTCGGCGAACTTCTCGCGGTCCACCGCGTGCGACAGCGCCCGCCGGAACTCCGCCTTCTGCACGAACGCGAACCGCGGGTCGGCCTTCTTGGCTTCCGGCTTGAGGCAGAACCAGAACGCATCCGCGTCGCCGCTGACGCCGAGCTCGATCACCTTGAGGCGTCCTTCGTCCTCCCCGCGCCGCGCCACGACGTAATCCTCCGAGCGCAGCTCCGTGTGGGTGAGATCGGTGCCGCCCGACTGCAGCCGCAGCAGCTCCGCGTTCTGCTCGGGGACCATCTCGAGGACGATGCGGTCGAGATAGGGGAGAGACTCCCCTTTTACGTCCTTGCGCCAGTAGCGCGGGTTGCGATCGAACACCGCGCGCTGTCCCGGCTGGTACTCGCGCAGGACGAACGGGCCGGTGCCCGCCAGGTCCGCGGGCGGCGTCTTCGAGTCCCACGCGGCGGTAAACGTGCCCGCGTCGAGCGCCGCTTCGAGCTTGTGGCGCGGCAGGATCGTGAGGTTGTCGAGCAGGCGGACGCCCGGGCCCCAGGGGCCGGCGAAGGTGAAGACCACCGTTTGCGGATCCGGCGCGGTCGCCCGGATCGGCTGCCCCGCCACGGTCAGCGAGCTGGCCAGCACGCTGGAGACCTTTGGGTCGAAGATCGCGCGCAGCGAGAAGACCACGTCGGCGGAGGTGAACGGCGTGCCGTCGGACCAGGTGACGCCCGGGCGCAGGTGCATCGTGTGGGTGCGGCCGTCGGGGCTCGACTCCCACGACTCGGCGAGCCACGGCTCCAGTTCGAAGGTGTTGCGGTTGATCCGCACCAGTTGTCCCTGGGTGAGCTGGCTGAGGATGGTGGAGGTGAGGTCGCGGGCGACGAAGCGGTTGAAGGATCGCGGCTCGCCGCGCACCGACGCCACCAGTTGCCCGCCGCGCGCGGCCGGCGCGACCTCCGGCTCCGAGCCGGCAGGTGACCGCCACAGCATGAACCCGCCCCCGGCGAGGATCAGCAATGTTACAAAAATGCCAGCAATTGGAAAGCGTTTGGCGGTCACTTCTTGATACCCCGGCCAATTTGTTGGCCGTGCAGATTTCAACACAACCTGTGCAAATTACCTATGAAAGCGCGCAACACCGGATGCGTCGGCTAAGGCGCTGGCTGTCAGCCAGTAATCGGCAGGCCGGCGCACCCGCCGCACCTGTTCCACTAACCCACGCCCGCGCAGCAGCTTAGGGAAATGCGACGCGGCGTTTGCCCGTGCTGGCACCGTCTCTGCCACTGCACCTCGCTCAGGGGAGGGTCCCAGTGTCTATGGCAATGCAATTCAACGAGGGAAGTCACACCCCGGTGGAGGCCACCGCGTCCAACGAACAGCGCCTTGGCCGGAGCGTGTCGATCGACCAGGCGGCGAACCTGCTCAACGTCTCGCGGCGCACGATTTACAACCGCATCCGGGACGGCCGGCTGCAGACGATCCGGACGATGGGCGGGTCGCAGCGTGTGCTGGTGGAGTCGCTCTACGACCTCGGCTTCAGGCCGCAGGCGTTTTCGGCATCGGCGTCGGCGGCTACGTTCAGCGTCCGGCCCTCGTCTCATAGCTAACGTTCACGGTTCTTCTCACTCAGGTTTCCGAGTCCAGGTTTTCAGAGGCCCCCCAATGGCAACCCTGCAGCGCACAGTAGCTCTCTTGCTCATTACCGCGGGGGCGCTGCTGCTCTCATACTCGGACGCCGCGGCGCAATCGCGTCGCGCGCGTCTCTCCCAGGATCTTCACGACCGGCTTCGCGCCGGCGACCCCACCGACTCCAGCGTGGCGAAGCTGCCCGACGAGACGGTGATCGACGGCGAGGTCGTCGCCTTCGACGCCGACGGGCGGCCGTCGTTCAACGCGCTCCAGAACTACGGGTCGGGAGCGGCGGCTGTCGTGTTCTACATCTTCGACGTGATGGTCCTCGGCGAGAAAGATCTGATGTCCGAGCCGCTCGAGCGCCGCCAGAAGCTGCTCGAAACCAAAATCCTGCCGCGGCTGAAGGAGCCGGTCCGCTACGCCGGCCAACTGAACGCCGCGCTCCCGGACCTGATCGCGTCGGTCAAGGCGCAGGGACTGGAGGGACTGGTCGCGAAGCGCCTCGGCAGCCGCTACGAGCCAGGGATGCGCTCCGGCGCGTGGATGAAGATGCGCGTCAACCGGGGCCAGGAGTTTGTCATCGGCGGATACACGCCCGGCACGAAAACCTTCGACGCGCTGGTGCTCGGCTACTACGAGGGCAGCAAGCTGATCTACGCCTCGCGCACGCGGAATGGGTTTACGCCGGCGACGCGGGCGGCCGTGTTCATGAAGTTCGCGGGGCTCGAGACCGCCGTGTGCCCGTTTGCGAATCTGCCCGAGCCGAAGGGCGGGCGGTGGGGCGAGGGGATGACCAGGGCGAAGATGGCCGAGTGCCGGTGGCTAAAGCCGGTGCTGGTGGCCCAGATCGACTTTCTCGAATGGACCAGCGACAACCACCTGCGCCACTCGAAGTTCGTCGGCCTGCGGGAAGACAAGCGCCCGCGAGAGGTCGGGCGCGAGGACGGCGCCCGCTTACGTGAGTAACGCCGCCGGTCGCGCGGCGCCCCTCTCCGTTTCGACGACCATCCGCAGCATCTCCGTCACGGTGTCGTAGCACTCGCACGACGCCGCCTGCAGGCCCTGGCGATCGACGATGGTGATCTGTCCGCGGTGATACGTGATCAGCCCGGCGGCCTGGAGGGTGCCCGCGACGATGGTGACGGTAGGCCGGCTCGCGCCGAGCATCATGGCGGCGACTTCATGAGTCAACTGGAACTGGTCCCGGCCCATCCGGTCATGCGCGTGCAGCAGCCAGCGCGCCAAACGCTGCTCCACGCTATGCATCGCGTTGCACGCGGCTGACTGCATGATGAACCCGGTCAGCGCATCCGAGAAGCGCGTCATCAGGCTGAAAAACGCCTCGCGCCGGCCCATCTCCTCGTGGAACATGGCGGCGGACATGCGGTAGCACGTATCCCCCTCGCCCTGCACCATCGTCATCGACGGCGAGAGGCCGCCCCTGGAGACGGCTGACATCCCGAGCACACCCTTCCGTCCAACTGTCGCCACTTCAACCATCGTCCCGTCGTGGAACACGGTGACGATGGAGCAGAACCCGCCTCCGGGAAAATAGAAGTGGTCGATCGGTTGACCGACGTTCTGCAGCACCTGCTTGAGGCGGAGCGGCATCGTGTCGAGCGACGGACCGATCCTGCGCAAGACGTCGGACGGCAGCGCGGCGAGGAGCGCGTTCAGCGGAGGGCCGGGTGTGGGGAAGGTCATGCCTGGGACGCCCTCACGATACGTCAGGATTGGCCTGACGCAACCCGACAGGACTCAGAGGTCGAGAAAGGCACGCAAACGCTCAAGTTCCTCCTCGAGCGCACTCCGGAACGCCGGACCTCGCGGCGGGCGCGAGGCGACGTAGCCGACGTCGGCGTGCATCGCGCCGTTCTTCACCGCCACGTTCCCCCACCCGATGACGCGGTCGCGCCACAGCAGCGGCAGCGCGTAGTACCCGAGCTGCCGTTTCGGCGCCGGCGTGTAGGCCTCGAAGCGATACGCCCAGCCCCAGAGAATCTCGAACCGCCGCCGGTCCCAGACGACCGGGTCGAACGGGGCCAGCAGGCGGACGACATCATCGGAGGCAGCCTCAGTTGCCTGCTCCGCCTGCCAGTACCACTCCACCCCTTCGACCCGCTCGTGCGCGAGCCGGCGCTTCGCGCGCTCGAGCGTGGCATCGAGCGAGCGGGTCCACTGCGGCACCGCATAGCGCAGCCGTCTCACCAGGCTGGACAGGCTCGCGGCCGGCAGAGGCGCGTAGTTCGAGACGATGACGTCCACCAGCGCGTCGAGCTGGGCGCGCCGTGTGCCCGCATCGCGCGTCACGGCATCTTTGGCGACCTCGTCCTCGCGCGCGGCGTAAATCCGGATCCCGGCATCGCGCCGCGCGACGCGCAGCAGTCCGCGGTAGTGCATCGCATCCAGCAGATTGGTCGTCGCGTTGGAGGATCCGCCCCAGTAGTTGGTGACCTGGCCGTGGGAGAAGTGATCGTCCACCGCGCGCGGATGCACCGGGCCGTGCGTCCGGACGAACTCCAGCAGCGCCGGCACCTGCCGCGCGCGCGTCACCGACCAGGGCGCCCGGCCGCGGCGCGGGTGCATCAGCGTCTGTACCGCGCCGGTGACGAAGCCGTAGTTGACGAAGAAATCCTCGTGGACGTCGAGATCGGGGTAGCAGCGTTCGAGGTCGCCGGCGCGGTAGCCGGCGACGCGGTGGCGCAGCGTCAGGTCCTGCGCCCGCGCCGGCGCCCGGATCGGGTCGGCCTGCACGAACCCGAGCGCGTCGAGCGCGCGCTGCAGGGTGGTCGGAGGGAACAAGGTGCGGGCGGCAGCCGAGCGCCGCAGGTCGTCGAGCGTCACGAGGTTTCATTATTGCCCCGCCGGGTCCACAGGACCCGGCCTACAACCGCGGACCCGTCCCGCAAGCTAAAATGCGCGAACCATGACGATCCGTCTGCTTCCCGCGGTCATCTTCGCGATCGGCTACTTCTCCCCTGCCCTGCCCGCGGCAGCCCAGGCGCCGCCGTCGTCCCAGACGCCGCCGAAACCGGTCTTCGAGCGCTACTCCGAGCCGATCCGGATCTACACCACCGGGCTCGGCACCTTCACCAAGCCAATGTCGTCCTCCAACCGGGAAGCGCAGGCCTTCTTCGACCAGGGCTTCCAGATGATGTATTCGTTCGCCAAGCCGGAGGCGGTGCGCTCCTTCCGCGAAGCGTGGAAGCGCGACCCGGAGTGCGCGATCTGCCACTGGGGCGAAGCGTGGGCGTGGGGGTCCTACCTCAACGCGCCGATGAACGCCGAGGAAGCGCCGCACGCCTACGCTGCCGCGCAGAAGGCGCTGTCGCTCAAGGGCCGCGCCACCGCCAAGGAACGGGCGCTGATCGAGGCGATGGCGATCCGCTACGTCCCGAAGTTCGACGCCTCCAAGCGCGTCGAGCAGGACCGCGCCTACGCCGACGCGATGCAGAAGGTGTCGGCCGCCTATCCCGACGACCTCGAGATCGCCACGCTCTACGCCGACGCGCTCTTCCTGCTCGAGCCGCGCCGCGGCACGCGCGATGTACACGACCCGGCGGTCCACCGGCTGCACCAGGTGCTCGAGAGCATCCTCTCGCGCGACGTCCGCCACCCGGGCGCTTGTCACCTTTACGTCCATGCCACCGAATCGACCATTGTTCCGGGGCGCGCCGAAGCGTGCGCCGAGTTCCTCGGCAACTCGATTCCGGGCGCCAGCCACATCAACCACATGCCGTCGCACACCTGGAACGAGGTCGGCCGGTGGGGCGACTCGGTGCGCGCCAACCTGGCGGCGTGGCATTCGGATCAGAAGGCGGCGATCGGCGAGGGCTTCGCGATCTATCCCGAGCACAACCTGCACATGCTGCTCTACGCGGCGTCGTACGACGGCCAGGGCGCGGTCGCGATGCGCGCCGGCAAGGACTACGCGAAGCTGACCGGCGAGTCGTTCTACGAGGTGCTGACGTTGATGCGCTTCGGCCGCTTCGACGAGGTGCTCCAGGTCACCAGCCGGCCCAGGCCCGACGTCCAGGGCGGGCTGTGGGATTTCGCCCAGGGCTACGCGCATCTCAAGCAGGGGAACGCCGACTTCGCGCAGCTCTATCTCGCGCGCGTCAAGAAGGCCGCCGAGACGTCAACCGCCGCGTTCCGCGTCCACCCGGCCAAGAACCTGCTGTCGATCGCGGCCGGGATCCTCGAGGGCGAGATGCAGCGGATGGCCGGCGACCTGCCCGGCGCCATCGCCTCGTTCCAGAAAGCCGCCGCGATGCAGGAAGCGCTGGTCTACGACGAGCCCGAGCCGCTCCCCTTCTCGGCGTTCCACTGGCTCGGCGCGGCGCTGCTCGAGGCCAAACGCTTCGACGAGGCGGAACAGGCCTATCGCACCGAGCTGAAGGATCACCCGCGCAACGGCTGGTCGCTGCTCGGCGTGCAGCAGGCACTCGCCGGCAAGGGCACCAGGTCGGCCGAGGTGGACGCCGAGCTCGCCGCGAGCTGGTCGCGCGCCGACGCCTGGATCCGCTCGTCGAAGTTCTGAGCCGCGTCGCGGCACTGCGACTGCGCGTGGGGCCGGCTCTGGGGCCGGCCTTGTCAGGCCGGCCGGGCAAGCCTGACAAGGCTTGCCCCACAGGCGAGTACACGACCTCGGTCACGCTTCACGCCTGCCACCGCGAACGACACGAGCGGTCACCGAAAGCTGCCCCACGTGACGCATCGCGTGTTCCGCGCCATGCACGAGGCAACCGATGACCGTCGAAGGGAGCTGGGCACGTCCCACGCCTCGAAAGTCGCCCAGCTTTGTCACATCGATCGTGCGAAGCTCCGCAACGGCTGCGTCAACTCGCGCAGACAGGGCGGCCAGCACTGGCGCGACGTCGCCTGCGAGCAGTTCCTGACCTTCCGCCTGAATCGCCGCGAGTTGTTCCGTCGAGAGTGCGTGGCCGCGGGCGTAGGTGAAGAGGCGATCGATGACGCCGGCAATGTGACGCACATGAAAGGCCGCAGAGGCTGCCCCTGCAGGACGGGCGTTCCATTCCTGCTCCGTCAAAGGCTCGGCAATCTCGGCGACACTCTCGCGAACTTGAAGAAGGATGTGCGCGATTGGTTGCAGGAGGTCGGGAATGCCGTCGATCGGCCCGCGCTGCCACCATTCAGTCTTCGCCATTCAACGTCAGCACGCCGTCAGGCGAATCCAGTGGGCGCGACTCTCGGCTGGCAGTACATCAATCGCCTTGTCAACCTGGGCGCGCATCTCCGCGCCCACTGACGGGAGAAGCTGCTCGATGTCCCAGAGATCCTGGCCTCCGCCGGCAAACAGCTTCAGCAGGATCAGATCGGCGAGGCAGACAACAAGGACATCCTTATCGAGCAGCCGAGCGCGTTCCGCCCGGGCGATCGCGTCGCGCTGCCACTGGTGACGGCCGACGACGATGTCCACGTCACGTTGTTCCGGCTGGCTGATCCGGACGACCCCGCGAAGCGGATCCGACTGGTCGCCGTGACGAATGTCAATGGTGGCAGAGGGCGCATCCAGACCTTCCCAGAAAGGCTTTTCGAGCACGCGAGGGCTGACCGCCAGCAGGTTGATGTCGTAGGTCGACCGGGACACTCCATGCACGGCGAGAGCACTCGCCCCGATCACGGCGCATGGAACATCCTCGCGCGCCAGGAACTCGGACACCGCGCCAAACAGAGTCACGACTGAGCGGTATCGGCGGCTCGGCTGGGACGTCGTCCGATGCGACGGCGTTGCACGATCTCTGTCCGTGCGAGGCTCACGCTGATCCCTCGCGCCCGCGCATAAGCGGCCAGGTCGTCGTCGCCGAGCTGAAATGCTCGCTGCAGGCGCTCGTCGCTGGTAAGTAACTGCTCCGATTCGCGAGTCTTGCGCCGAAGTTCGTCGGCTACTGAGCGCATGGATTCAGTATAGCGACAGAGGGATTGGGCTGAGCGATCGGTCCGCGCTAGGAAGCGGAAGGACCCGCTGCCTGGGCCGGCAGCGTGAAGCGGAAGATGGTGCCGCCGCCAGGCCTGTTCTCCGCCCAGATGCGTCCGCCATGCGCTTCGACGATGCTCTTGGAAATGTACAGGCCCAGCCCCACGCCCCGCCGATCGGTCTTGCTCAGTTGCACAAAGCGCACGAACACCGCTTCCAACTGGTCCGGCGGCACGCCGATGCCTGTGTCAGTGACGGTGAACAGGATGTCATCACTGCTCCGCTCGACCCGCACCACCACGGCCCCGCCCGCCGGAGTGAACTTGATCGCGTTGCTCAGGAGATTGGTGAGGACCTGGAGAATCCGGGCCGGGTCGAACGGTGCCAGCGATGACGGCGGCACGACGGCCGCGAGCGAGACGCTGTTGGCCGACGCGAGGGCCTGGAAGGTCTCCATCGCCTCGGTGACGACATGCGTGGGGGCTGCCATCTCGGGCGTGACCGCGAGCTGTCCGGCTTCGATGCTGACGACGTCGGCGAGGTCGCCGATCAGCCGGTTCATCCGAGCGCCCGATCGCTGAATGCGCTGGGCGTGCCTGACGATATCCTGCCCGTCGGATCCGCGCGCCACGTCCTTCTCGATCAGTGAGGCGAAGCCGACGATCGCGTTCAACAAATGCCGCAGGTCGTGGCTGACGATGCCCAGGAACTCGTTGCCGGTCGCCAGCACATCGTCGGACCGCTCGCGCTCGATCAGCAGGTCCTTGTCGGTTTCCTCGCGCTTGCTCGACAGCGCATCCGCCTGCTCGGCGCGTTCCGCGCGCAGGGTCTCGTCGGCGATCGCCCGCTCATCGCGCAAGGCGCGGTCCGCGATGTCCCTCTCGCGTTCCACTGCGGCGGGCGCCGCGCCCCGGGGCGCGGCTGACTGTCGATCGATCCTGGCACGGGCGGCGGCCAGCACCGCGTCGGCGCGGTCCCGCGCGAGGGTGATGACGGCGTCGGCGGTTTCGTCGATCGCGGCGAGCTGATCCCCGAGGGCCTGGTCGGCGTTCTCGCGCTCGACCCGGAGGCTCTCGTCGGTCTGATCGCGCTCGGAGCCCGGCCGGGGGGCTACGTCGCTCACCGCTGGATTGACGTTGGACGGCTCGTTCGCCATCAGCAGTTGGCGCACATGACGTCGAGCAGGTAGTCCACGACGATGTTGGCGTCGCGATCCATCAGGACGAGATGGGTGTCTACGATCCGGTATTCCAGGTCGTCTGGAAGGAGCGGCAGGATGTTCAGGACGTTCCCCGGCATCGTCGAGCGAGGCGCGCCTTCGGGGTAGGCGCCATTCACCTCGAGCACGAAGGTCACGGGTGCGTTCTCCCGGATCGAGCTCCTGGTGCGGGCGGCCGAATCGCCGCGGAGCTCAGGGTTCATCGCCCTGCGGAGCGCTGCCGCAATCGGCGGCCCGAGGATGTCGCCTTGCTTCGCGTCCCGCCGCGCTGAGCGGATGCGGGTCGCGAGAAGCTGCCTGGAGGCCATGTTCTCGCCGACGTTGGCGCTCTCACTCTGCGGCGTGCCGCGGCGGTCGAGGTTGTCATGCAGTTTCATGTAGCGATCGATGCGGTGGTGGAAGTCGGACAGAACCCGTTCGTCGAGGACGGCCTGCGAAGGCTGGATCGATCCCGCCACGGTGACTGGTGCGCCGATGCTGGCCACATCGATGCTCGTCCCGCGACTCGTCCCGACGCTCGAGTGCGCGCACCCGACCGCCAGGAGCGCCGATCCCACCACCGCGAATCCGAGGGAGGAGCTGGTCATCACTCATGGTGATGCGTGGCGTGGCGGAGACTCTGTCCTGTTTTGAACAGCCACCGAAAGAAAGAGCGGCGCTGGCGTGATCTAGCCGGCCCGCTCTGCCGGCAATGTGAAGCAGAAGTTGGTGCCGCCGCCGGCCCTGTTCTCGGCCCAGATCCGTCCCCCATGCCCCTTTACGATGCACTTGGAGATGTAGAGCCCGAGTCCCACGCCTCGCCGATCGGTCTTGCTCAGCTGGAGGAACCGGACGAAGACAGCCTCCAGCTGGTCGGGGGGAATGCCGATGCCGGTGTCGGAGACTGTAAACAGGATGTCGTCACCGAGGTTCTCGACGCGGACCACCACCCATCCTCCGGCGAGCGTGAACTTGATCGCGTTGCTCAGGAGATTGGTGAGGACCTGGAGAATCCGCGCCGGGTCGAACGCCGCCCGCGATGAGGGCGGCACGATGTCGGCCGCGAGCGACACGCCGTTTGCCGACGCGAGGGCCTGGAAGGTCTCGACCGCCTCGGTCACGACATGGGTGGGGTCTGCCCCCACGCGCGTGACCGCGAGCCTGCCCGCTTCGATGCTGACGACGTCGGCGAGGTCGCCGATCAGGCGGTTCATCCGGGCGCCGGATCGTTGAATCATCTCGGCGTGCCTGACGACGTCCGGTTCGTGATCGGGACGCGAGACGTCTTTCATGATCAGCGAGGCGAAGCCGACCATCGCGTTCAGCATGTGCCTCAAGTCGTGGCTGACGATGCCCAGGAACTCGTTCCCGGTCGCCAGGACATCGTCGGACCGGGCGCGTTCGCTGAGCAGATCTTTATCGGTGTTCTCACGCCGGCTCGACAGGAGCTCCAGGTGCTCCGCGCGCTCCCCGCGGAGCATCTCGTCGGCGACGGCGCGCTCCTCGCGGAGTGCCTCGTCCGCCACGCCCCTCTCGCTGTCAACAACCGCGGGAGACGGGTTGGCCAGTGGCCCCGACTCCGACTGTCGATCCGTCCTGGCGCGAGCGGCCGCCAGCACCGCGTCGGCGCGCTCGCGCGCCAGGCTGATGACGGCGTCGGCGGCCTCGTCGATCGCCGCGAGCTGCTCCCCGAGCGCCTGGTCCGCGTTCTCGCGCTCGACGCGCAAGCTCTCGTCGGTCTGTTCGCGCTCGGAGCCCCGGCGCCTAGCGTCTGAATGCATGCGAGACCACTCGCACCAGCGTATTCCTGATCGACCAGGTAAGCACACAAAGACACATAAAGAGGCGAAGACCAGGGCGAAGACCTAGATCGCGAACCAAACCGTCCACCTCCCCGTCTAAGATGTGCGCGACCGGGAGCGCATGCCTATGGGCACATCACGATGAGACGCGCCGTTGGTTTGCTCCCCTTGCTCCTGCTGGCAGGCGTGCCTGCCGCGCACGGGCAGACCGCACCGGAGTTCCAGGTTTCGCGAACCGCCTCGGCCCCGGTCATCGACGGCGAGCTCGGCGACGAAGCGTGGCTCGGCAGCCCGCTCGACCTGGATTCCTGGGTCACCTACAACCCGCACCGCGGCGAGACAGTTCCCCTCCGCACCGACGTCCGCATCGCCTACGACGACCGCAACATCTACTTCGCCTTCCACTGCTTCGACGCGGAGCCGGACAAGATCCGGACGACGATGAGCCGTCGCGACAGCGTGTTCAGTGACGACTGGATCGCCGTCAGCCTCGATTCCGCGGGGACCGGCCAGACCGCCTATCACCTGTTCGTCAACCCGAGCGGCGTCCAGATGGACGCGCTCAACACCTCCAACGGGGAGCGCTTCGAAGCCGACGTGATCTGGGACAGCGCCGGCAAGGTCACCGCCGACGGCTACATCGTCGAGATCAGGATCCCTCTGCAGACGGTGCGATTCTCGGGGGGCGAGGCGGTGAAGATGGGGCTGGTCTTCTTCCGGCGCGTGAGCCGCAGCGGCATCTCGGCGTCCTGGCCGGAGATGGCGCCGGGGCAATGGGTCTTCGACCGGCCAGCGCGCGCCGTGTTCAGCAACCTGAAACAGCCGCCGCTGATCGAGCTCCTGCCGAGCGTGACGTATGGCATCAACCAGGCCCGCGCGACCCCGGACCGATGGGCCGGCGCCGACGGGAAAGGCGACATCGGCCTGAGCGGGAAGTACGGGATCACCTCGAACATCACGCTCGACGCGACCATCAACCCCGATTTCAGCCAGGTGGAAAGCGACGCGTTCCAGGTCGAGGTCAACCAGCGCTTCCCGGTGTTCTTCTCCGAGAAGCGGCCGTTCTTCATGGAGGGTGCCGGCCTGTTCGACCTCGCCGGGATGGGCGGCTTCAGCAACCTGCGGACGGCCGTGCACACGCGCCGGATCATCAACCCTTCGTGGGGCAGCAAGGTGACCGGCACCGCCGGACGGGTGAGCTTCGGCGTGCTCAACGCGCTCGACGGCAGCCCGCAGGATCTGGAAGAGCGCGGAAACGCGATCGCGGGACGCAAGAAGCTGTTCACGCTCGGCCGCGCGACCTATGCGCTCGGCCAGTCGAACTACGCCGGCGCGATCGCGATCGATACCGAACATGCGGGCCGGCACAACCGGGTGATTGGCGGCGACCTTTCATTCCGGCTCTCGCCGAACCACAAGCTCGAGACCAGCGTGCTGGCGTCCGACACCGGCCTCGCATCCGGCAGCGCTCGCGGCACGGCATCGCAGGTGTCGTACGCATACAACACGCGCCGGATCTCGTGGCAGAACCAGGTCGAGCACTACGGCCTCGACTTCCAGATGGATACCGCGTTCTTCAACCGCGCCGGTTTCACCTCAGCGTTGTCGTACGGTGAGCTGAATTTCTATCCGAGGGAGGGCACCGAGTTCTGGCTGAAGCGGGTGCAGCCCTTCTTCCTGGGCAAGGTTGGGCGCGACCGCGTCCAGCAGGGCGATGACCGGTTCCTGGACGCGGGCATCAACTTTCATCTCACCCGGCAGGGATTCATCCAGGTGATCCACAACCGCACCCGGGAGCCGTGGCTCGGCCGCCAGTTCAGGAGGGGCGGAGGGATCAACGCATACGGCGGCGGACAGGTGCTCAGGTGGCTGAACCTCCATGGGAGCTTCAGTAGCAACCGGGCGGTCTACTACGACGCGTTCGATCCGTTCCAGGGGCACTCGCGGAACGCGTCGTTCGGCGTCACCCTGCAGCCCAACGAACATCTCAACCAGTTCGTCGAGTACCAGACCGTGCGGTTCGACCGCGAATCGACCGGCGCGCGCGTCTTCACCGTCAACATCCTCAATCTCAAGACCACCTACCAGTTCAACCGGCGGCTGCTCGCCCGCCTGATCGAGCAGTACGACAGCTCGCGCAAGCGGCTGCTCATCGACGCGCTCGTCTCATATGAGTTCGTGCCGGGCACGGTGCTGCACGCCGGCTACGGCTCACTCCATGAGCCGCGCGAGTTCCGGGACGGACGCCTGCTGCCCACCGGCGGCGACTACGTGACGGTGAGCCGCGGCCTGTTCTTCAAGGCGTCGTACGTCCATCGCTTCTGATCGCAAACGGTCGAGCTCGCCGAGTGGTCGCTCGCGTTTGGGGATGGAAGTAAGGACCTCCGCGTTCTTCGCGATCCGGCGAACACCTTTTACAATGTTCGTGACATGACCATCACGGGCGAATTCCAGCAGGGCGATCACGTCTGCGCAATTTACGATTCACCTGCTGAACAGATCGCGGTGGCCGCGGCATACGTCGCCGAGGGGCTGGCTCTCGGCCAGCGCTGTCTCTACGCCTCCGATTCCGAAGCGGCGCTGACGCGCTTCCGCGCGGCGCTAAGCGATGTCGGCGTGGACGCGGTGCTGAGCGAGCGCCGTGGCGCGCTGCTGCTCAAGACCAAGCACGAGGCGCACCTGGTGGACGGCCGATTCGAGTGCGAGCGCATGCTCCGGATGCTGAACCAGGCGGTCGAGGATGCGCTGAACTCCGGCTTCGCCGGCCTCCGCACCTGCGGCGACATGTCATGGCTTCTGGACGATGCCCCGGGGTCCGAGCAGGTGGTGGAATACGAAGCGCTGCTGAATGAGTTCTTCCAGAGCATCCGCGCGGTGGGCATGTGCCAGTATGACCGTGCGCGGCTGCCCGCCGGGACGCTCGACCACGCGCTGGCGACGCACCGGAGCGTGGTGCTCGACAACCGCCACCAGGCGAACCCCTTCTGCAAGCCGTCCTCGGTCGCCGCGACACGCTTCCCGCAGCCCCACGATCTGAACTGGAAGATCCGGGAGCTGAGGAGCCGCCGGTAGCCTGGAAGATCGTGGGGCAAGCCTTGTCAGGCTTGCCCGCGAAGCTGAAAGCTTCGCCTCAAGTGCAGTCCCACCCTCCCAAGGCACGAACCCTTCCGGGTTCTCGCGGCAAGCCTCGGTCTCCGCTTGGCAGATGAGTTGCTTTGTAAGGTGGGACTCACTCCTATGACTACGACTCTCTATACCTACACGCGCGCGATTCGTGTCCTCATCATGCTCATGGCAATCAGCGGTGTCTCGGAGATGGCGATGGCGCAGCCCGCTCCGCGATTCGAGGCAGGCGGCCAGATCGCGGTGGCGGCGTCGAGCGAGTTCGACGAGACCGATGCCGGCATCGGCGGCCGGCTCGCGTGGTTTCCGTTAGGGCTGGTCGGCGTCGAGGGGGAAATCAATGTCTTCCCGCGGGACGTCCCCGCCGACTTCGGTTCGACCGCATTCTCGCGGACCCGCATCGAAGGGCTGTTCGGCGCGACCGTGGGTCCGGTCATCGGCCGCGTGCGTCCGTTCGCGAAAGTGCGGCCGGGGTTCCTGCGGTTCAACGACGCCGGACCGATCGCGTGCATTCGCATCTTCCCGCCACCGCTCGCGTGCACGCTCGCGGAGGGACGCACGGTGATGGCGCTCGACCTCGGCGGCGGGCTCGAGTTCTTTCCGTCACCGGAAACGTTTCTTCGCATCGACGCCGGCGACCGCATCCTGCGGTATCCCACGCCGGCCTTCGACGCCGACCGCAACGCCCGGATGGATTCGTTCGTGAGCCACGACTTCCGCGTCGCGATCGGGGGCGGTCTGCGCTTCTGAGGTCGTGGGGCCGACCCTGTCGGGTCGGCCGGGCAAGCCTGACAAGGCTTGCCCCACGTACGTTCGCGCGGATTCGCGCTAGCGTGTCCCCAGCGGACGGGTGAGCGAACCGGTCCAGAGCTCGGCCTCGACCCATTCGCCATTCACCCTCACCACCAGCTTGCCAACCGGCGTGCCGGCGCGCTGTCCCTCTACCCGGAACCCGACATCCGGCCCGGACAGCACGGTGGGCGTGAGCGGCTGGACCATGACCGACTGGGCATAACCCCACGCCGCCACGCTCAGCATTGCCACGACCGCGATGACCACGGACCACAGACGACCATTGAGTTTCATAGGCACTCCTTTCACGTCCTCCGTTAGGACGCAGGCCACGCGTCGCCGGCCGGCGTGACTCTCGTGGGGCCGACCCGGTCGGGTCGGCCGGGCAAGCCTGACAAGGCTTGCCCCACGCCTGACTGCGCTCCGGCCCCTACCGCGTTATATTTTCCGGATGCTGGACCGATCGGCTGCGTTCTGCGCGAAGTACGGCCTCCGGGTTCCCATCCTCCTCGCGCCGATGGCTGGTGCGTGCCCGGCCAGTCTCTCGATCGCGGTGGCCAACGCTGGCGGGATGGGCGGGATGGGCGCGCTCGTCACTCCGCCCGTGGGCATTCGCGAGTGGGTCGACGAGTTCACGACGCACAGCAGCGGTCCCTTCCAGCTCAATCTGTGGATTCCGGATCCGCCGCCGAAGCGCGACGCCGATGCGGAAGCGCGCGTGCGCGCGCTGCTCGCGGGCTGGGGGCCGGCCGTTCCCCAGGAGGCCGGCGATGCGCCGCTCCCAGACTTCAACGCGCAATGCGAAGCGTTCCTCGAGGTTGCGCCGACCGCGGTCTCGTCGATCATGGGCGTCTTTCCCGAGGCATTCGTCCGCCGGCTGAAGGATCGCGGCATCGCCTGGTTTGCGACGGCGACGACGCTGGCGGAGGCGCGGATCGCGCGGGATGCGGGAGCCGATGCGATCATCGCGCAGGGATACGAGGCGGGCGGGCATCGCGGCGCGTTCGATCACGCCACCGCGGAGCGCCAGCTGGTGGGCCTCTTCGCGCTGCTGCCAAGGATTGCGGATCACATCGACCTGCCGATCATCGCCGCCGGCGGGATCGGCGACGGCCGCGGCGTGGCGGCGGCGCTGACGCTTGGCGCGAGCGCGGCGACGATCGGGACGGCGTTTCTCCGCTGCCCCGAAGCGCGTACGCACCCGGCGTGGGCGAACGCGCTCGACGGTCTCGAGCCCGAGGGTACGACCCTGACGCGGGCGTTCAGCGGCCGCCTCGCGCGCGGCATCGCGACAGATTTCGTGCAGGCGTTCGCGTCGCCGGATGCGCCTCGTCCCGCGCCTTACCCGGTGCAGCGCGGGCTCACCGCCTCGATGAAGGAAGCGGGCGCCGCCGCGGGCGACCACCACCGCATGCAGGTATTCGCCGGCCAGTCGGCCGCGATGGCGACGGCGGTGCCGGCTGGCGACCTGGTGACGCGGATCTGGGCAGAGGCGGTTGGGGTCAGACCCCGGTGACAAGCCGTTCCGGGGTCAGACCCCGGTGACGGGTCGACTCAAGGTTTAGAATTCTTACGTGCCGGCCTATTCGCTCGCGGATCCACCGGTCCTCGCCTTCATCGTGATTCCGATGCTGCTCATCGCGCTGCTGGCGTGGGGCGTCGCGCACGCCTGGTCGCGGGATGCGAGGCCGCCCGCCGCCACTCGCAACGCCGTGGCGGTGACCGTGCTCTGCGCAGGGGGATGGATGGCCCTCACCGCCAGCGCCGCGCGAAGCGGCGTGCTGCGCGACTGGAACGCCACCCCGCCTCCGTTCGCGCTGCTCGTCGCCGGCATCCTGCTGCTGGCGGGCGGGATCGCATTCAGCCCGATGGGCCGCCGCCTCGCGAGGCACGTGCCGCTCTGGGCGCTGGTCGCGGTGCAGGCGTTCCGGCTGCCGCTGGAGCTGGCGATGCACGAGATGTACGAGCGCGGCATCATGCCGGAGCAAATGAGCTACTCCGGGCGCAACTTCGACATCGTCACCGGGATCACCGCGCTGATCGTCGCCGCGCTGGTGGTGGCGGGCAGAGGAGGCGCGATGCTGGTCCGGGCGTGGAACCTGCTCGGTCTCGCGCTCCTGGTCAACGTCGTGTCGATCGCGATCCTGTCAACGCCGCGGTTCGCGTACTACGGAGATGGGGAGCGGCTGAACGTCTGGGTCACCTATGTGCCGTTCGTGTGGCTGCCCGCGGTGATGGTGCTGGCCGCGCTGGCCGGCCACCTGGTGATCGCCCGCGCCCTCGTCGCAAGGCGCGCCCGTCGTCCCGGTTAGCTCGGTGAAATCGTGAAGCACATCCGGAGTTGATGATTGATCCCTGCCGTCGAGGGACATAGAGTGAAAAACAGATGAACACGCCACCTGACGATCGGATCCCTTTCGGCATCCTTCCCGCCGAGTACGTCACCACCGGCGACCACATCGCCTATTTCTGGGAGACCGAGAAGGAGTTCGAGCAGGGGGTGAACTTCCTGACGGCGGGGCTGGCCGATCGCGATCATTGCGTGATCTTCGGCCACGACGAGGCGAACGCCCGGGTGTGCGGCATTCTCGACGCGCGCCGCGTGCCGGTCGAGGACCTTCGGCGCACGGGCAGGCTGACCGTCGTCGGGGCCGCATCGACGGGCGACGAGACCCTGGCGAAGCTGGCGACCGTCTTTCAGAAAGCCGTCGCGGACGGCGCGCCGTTGATTCGGCTCCTCGGCAACATCGGGTGGGGCAAGCCCGACTGGCCCGGCGAGGAAGACATCATGCTCTTCGAGGCGAAGGTCACCGGCGCAGCCAAACTGTTCCCCGCCGTGATCGTCTGCATGTACGACGTGCGCTCGCTGTCGGGACGGGTGATCGTGCACGGCGGCCTTGGCACGCATCCAATCTCCGTGTGCGGCAACGTCATGCGCGTCAACACGCATCACCAGAAAAATTTCGACGAGTTCGCCACCCGCGTCCGCGAGACCGCCCCAGCCGCTACGGCGAAGTAAACGCCCCCGCTATTTCCCTGCCTGATCGAGACGCGCGACGCGTCCTGGGTAATGCATGAGAGGCGTCTATCCTCGCTGGCGGGCGTGTTCTTTCGCCAGGTAGATCATCTGGCCGAGGTGGTGGTTGAAGTGCTCGACGCAGCGCAGGACCATGCTGAAGCGGTTGGGTTCGTCGGTGCGCACGGCGGTGTAGTCACGGGGCCAGTCTTCGGCGGTCTGCGCCTCAACGGTTTTCACCGCGAGCGCGACGGCGTCATCGAGTGCCTGAAGCACCTGCGCTTTCGGCGTGCGCGAGGGATCCCCGAACTCACGCTCGCGGTCGCGCACGTAACCGGTGCCGGCCATCTGCGCGCCGATGTAGTAGTTCAGGTTGCCGGTCAGGTGCAGAACGAGATGGCCGACGCTGTTCCCATACGGATAGGGACGCGTCCAGAACTCGTCTTCTGACAGATCGCCTGCCAGCGCCCGCACCTGCGCGGCGAACGACGTGAAATTGCGGTTGAGCGCCTCGGCGATCGTCGGCAGCACGGTACTCATCGCGGAAACGGCGTGAGCGCCGGAGCGCCGTTCGCCGGCACGGGCGTGCGCGCGACGTTGAGCGTCATCGCCAGCATGGTGTAGTAGCCGACGATTCCCACGGTGTCGACGACGCCCTGCTCGCCGAACCTGGCGACGACCCGCGCGTAGGTGGCGTCGCTGACACTCTGGTGCTGGTGCAGCTCCATGCAGAACGCGTAAAGGATCTCTTCGTCCTCGATCATGCGCTCTGGGCGGCGGCCTTCGGCAATCGCCTTCGCCACCTCAGGACTCACCCCGGCGGTCATTGCCACCGGGTAGTGCACGGCCCACTCGTACCCCTGCGACCAGTTGCGCGAGGTGATCAGGATGACGAACTCGCTCAGCCGCGGCGGCAGCGTGCTCTTGTAGCGCAGGTGGTCGCCCATCGCCCGCGCGCGGGTCATCACCTCGGGGCTGCGCAGCAGCGGGTGAAAGGGGCCGGTCAGCTCGGCATTCCGCGCGGTCCTGAATTCCTCGACCGCCTTCTTCTGCGCCTCGGTCATCTTGGCGGCGGGTATCGGCGGCATGCGGTCCTGCGCGCTGGCGTACAACGGCAGGATCACGAACGCTGCAAGTAATAGATGTCTACACCTCATCTCACCTCCTGGCAGTCCGGCGCGGCGGGGTTGTTCGGCGCGTCCGCCGCACTTGGTCCGGCGGCCGCGCCGGACGGATCGAGGACGCCGAGCTTCTTGCTGACGAACAGCGCCTCGTACGCCCAGGATGGAAACGGCGCCAGGCTCGGGTCGCAGCTGAAGTTGTTGAAGTGCAGGTTCGCCACGTAGAAGAACTGCTTCAGCCGCCTCACCGCAGCGACGAACCGCTCCTCCTCGACGTGGTGAAACTCCACGGTGAGCTGATCGATGCGCTGCAGGACCTCGTCAGACGCGAGCAGGAGCGCGTCCCATTCCGCACCTTCGACATCCATCTTGACGACCAGTCGCTTGGTGGCGTCGCCGTTACGGGCGATCTGGTTGCGCAGCGTGTCGAACGGGCGGCCGTCCTGGACGCCCGGCACCGTGCCGATACACTCCGCGTGAAATGCGAGCGCGCCACCGGGACACGAGGGCTCCCTGGTGTCGAAGCAGTCGTACTCGTGCACGGTGACATCGAGGCGCCGCGACACATCGCAGCCCCACTGGTCGTAGCCGGAGATCCCGTAGGAGTACGCGGATTCGACAGCCGCGAGCAGGTTGCCGCACACCAGGTAGCCGCCGTCGGCCGGCTCGCCGAATCTCTCGAGCTCGCAGTTGGCGAGCTTCACCGGCTGCAATTCGGCCAGGAGGTCGCCGCGGATCCTCGCCTTGCGCGTGTCGGCGACGGATGCGCCCGACGCCACGTCACCTTCGGACGATGCCGGGGCGCGGCAGCCGGCGGCGCTGCCGCCGACGATCGCCACGAGCGTCATCGCGACGGTCACACCGAGCGTTCTGCAACTCACTGCGGGAATCTTATAACCCTTCCGAGCGCTGCGCCGCAGGGGCACGGGGTGTGATAGCTTTACGGCCTTCATGGAGCGCGGAGTGGCTCCCAGGATAAGGAGAGAAGCGTGAATACCAAGCAGCGCCCCGGGGTGTCATTCGTCGTTCTCGCCCTATGTTTCGCTTTCGTGCTCGCCGCGGGCTCGTCACGGGTCGCCGGGCAGATGCCGGGGCAGGCCGTGGACGAGGGCGGCGCGCCCGCATACAAGGTGGATCCGTTCTGGCCCCTCCCGCTGCCCAACCGCTGGAGCATGCAGCAGGTCACCGGCATCCACGTGGATCACATGGACCACATCTGGTTCGTCAATCGCGGCGCGGTCGCCGAAGGCGATGAGATCGGCGGCGGCGACAACCCGCCCCGCATCGACTGCTGCGTCCGCGGACCGGAGATCATCGAGCTCGATCAGAACGGCAAGGTCCTCAACGCGTGGGGAGGCCCCGGCTACCATCCGCAGTGGCCGACCGCCATGCAGACGGTGATCGCCGACACCAAGGGCTTCGTCTGGATCGCCGGCACGGCGCCCCAGGACAGCATCCTCAAGTTCACGCGTGACGGGAAGTTCGTCTGGGACTTCGGCCATCGTCCGCCCGCAGAAGCCGGGATGATGCCGGAGAACAACCAGGAGACCTCGTACCTGGTGAACAAAGGCCGGTTCCAGCTCGACGAGATGACCAACGAGATCCTGATCATCCAGCAGAAGCGCGTGGTCGTGTATGACGCGACCACCGGTGCCTACAAGCGCGGCTGGGGCGGCCACGGCATGCCGCTGAGCGAGATCTCGAACGAGCCGATTCCGGCCTACAAGTGGACCGGCGCGCCGCCTCCGCCCGAGAGGAACTTCGTGCCCGACCTGCACTTCCTCGAGATCTCGAAGGACCGGCACATCTACATCGGCGAGCGCGGCCAGAACCGGATCCAGGTCTTCACCTACGACGGCAAGTTCGTGAAGGAATTCTCGGTGGCCCCCAACACGCCGGGCCGCGGCGAAGGGTGCGGCGGATTGGCCAACACCAAGATGCCGCCGTGCGGCACCACCTACAAGCTGGCGATCTCACGCGACCCGCAGCAGAAGCACCTGTTCGTGGCCGACGGCACCAATAACAAGGTCTGGATCCTCGATCGCCAGAGCGGCAAGACGCTGGGCTCCTTCGGTGGCAACGGCCGCTACGCGGGCATGCTGCACTGGGTCAACGCGATCGGGATCGACTCGAAGGGGAACATCTACACCGGCGAGGTCGAACAGGCGAAGCGCATCCAGAAGTTCGCGCCCGTGATGTCGGCGCGCCGCTAATCACGAAGGTCACGAACATTTCTCAAGGCACGAAGATCGACGCTCGGCAACAAAGGCGGGTCCTGTGGACCCGCCTTTGTTATTTCTGGAGCTGGGCGAGACCGATCTGGAGCTCGATGGTCTGGTCCTGGAGCACGCGCACGCGGTCGCTCGTGGCGATCCAGCCCGGGGGATTGAGCACCTGGATGCGATAGTCGCCGAGCACGCCGTCGGCCGTGAACGACCCGTCCGCGGCGGTATCGACGACGAGGCGTTCCGGTGCGCCGACGGGTGCAAAGCCGGCGTGCGCCAGCGCGAGCCTGAACCCGCCGGGCGGCGCCGCACCCGCGGCACGCGCGACCCGGCCGCGGACGACCCCGGGGCGCCCCAGCGCGAGATCCACGTGCGTGGGACGATCGCCGAGCTCCACGGTCGCCACCGCGACGAGGAGACGGCCGTCGATCTCCGCGCGCGCCAACAGCGTCAGCGGCCCGGTCTGCAGACGGCTATCGTCAATCGCGAAGCGGCCGTCGCCGTCGCGCACCACCAGCATGCCCCGATGTGAGCCGGTCGCGGAGCCGTACTCGACCTCGAACGCGCGCGGAGCGCGTCCCTGCTGGTCAACGAGCCGGCCGGTGACGAAATAGCGGAAGGACTGCGCGGAGAGGGATCTCTCAGCGTGCGGCAGCAGCGCCACGATCGTGACAAGCGCGAGGACGCGCACGGTGGCGGGGATTCTAACGCGTCGGGCGTGCTTTTACAGCCTCCTTCACGGCGGTGATGATCGTATCCACGTCGGGGTCACCGACAATCTCGTGTACCTCGTGGCGCCCGATGACCGCCTGGGCGGCGCGCAGGTTCGGCGTGGTGATCACGAACTGCCGATCCTGCATGACTGGGTGTTCCTGCAGGTGCTTCATGAACGCCCAGTTCCTGTCGTACGGCATCACCAGGTCATAGAGGATCACCTTGGGGCGATGCTGTTCGATGAACGGGACCAGGTCGAGGGCACCGGTTTTGATGTCCTGGACGTGCCCGATCACGCAAATAAAACCGGCGCGTTCCAGCCCCAGCCGCACGATATCCAGCATGTCCGGATTCGTATTGAAGAGCGCGACTACCTCGGCCTTTGTGTCGTTCACCACAACCTCTGGCTCACCCATATGCAAGGTTTCATGCCGAGTTTTATGTGACTCGATATGTCACGAGCGGCACAAAACTCAGCCGGACGACGGTCCGGCGCGCGCGTTGCGTTCCCATATGGAGGAGGCGTGTGACATTGGTTGCTCAGTTGAGATTGGTATGCGCGCTCGCGACCGTCATCACGTGTACGGCATGCGCTACGCTGGCGCCGCTCGCGCAGTTCATCCAGCCGCCGCGTTTCGTTCAGTCGCCTGGACGCTCCGCCGAGATACGTCTCTCAGGTCCGTCTGTGTCCAACCCGCTCGGGGGTGCCGGCGTCACGGTGTGGGTGGACGTCACCAACCCCAACCCATTTGGCTTCACCCTCAGCACGCTGAGCACGACGCTCCTTCTGGAGGGAAGCCGGGCGGCGACCGGCACCTTTCCGCTGGGGTTGCCTCTTCAAGCCGGGGAAACCACGACCGTTCCCATCGATTTGTCGCTCAGCTTCTCAGACCTGCCTGGTCTCGCGAACGTGGTCCGCCGCGTGAACAGCGGCGGTGCCGTGACCTATCAACTGGATGGAACGGTGGGCGTGGACGCGGGGCGCCTGGGGCAGCCGACGTTCGGCCCGATGCGGCTGACGTCCGGTGAGATCAGCGCGAGGTAGGCGGAATCATTTGCGGAGCGGCGCAACCGGCTGCTTGTCGAAGTTACCCATCGAATAAACGCACTGCACGGAGAAGGCCGCTCCGCGTGCGGAGTGTTGTCCACCGAATCTTCACACAGGCTTCACGCCGGCGCCCGCCCGCGGCGGCTATACTCTCGGCGACCCATGTGGCCCGCTGCGCGGATGGTCGGCCGGAACCGGCGCGTCATCAGCCTCTTCGTGCTGATGGTGCTGCTTCCGGCCTGCGTCTTCAGCGTGCTGATCGTGCGTGCCGCGCGGACCGAGCGGGTGCGTGAGGCCTACGAGAGGACCCAGCGCCAGCAGCAGATCGTGCGGCTCGCTGAATCGGACCTCAATAGCTGGCTCTTCGCGCGGCACCCGGCCGCGGCGGTGTCACGCGCGCTCCTCCGATTCACCATCACGGACGATCGCATCGCGTTTCCGGACCACGACCTGTCGCTGCCCTTCGCGGGGGCGCCGCGCCAGCGCCCGTTCGCGGCCACGCCCGATGGCGTCCCGCTCACCGCCGAGGCTGTCACCAGCCAGTATTACCCGCGCATCCAGGCGTTCCTCCGCGACCTCGACGCGGGACGCAACCAGGGCGCGCAGTACTTCCTGCGGCTCAAGGCAATCGTGGTCCGTCCGCCCGGGAGCGACGAGGGATACGTCCTCCACGTGGAGGAGGCGCTGACCCACATGAACGCCCGCCTCGCGGAGTTCTGCGCCGCCGAGAGCTTCACGGGGACCGTCTGGACCCGCAACGTCGAGGAGCGGTCGACGCCATCCCCCGCCGGCTTCGCGTTCGAGGGTTTCCCCTTCTTTCAGGTGATCTTCGAAGAGGTAGAAACCGCGGGCGTCACGGGCCTGCGACGGAACGCCTTCACCTGGTCGATGGGGGCGCTCGTGCTGGTGACCCTGCTCGGCAGCCTGTTCATGTACCGCGCCGTATCCCACGAAGTGCGGCT
Source organism: Acidobacteriota bacterium (assembly GCA_947465645.1). The sequence goes on from CANIBQ010000004.1 coordinate 65,090, forward strand.
GTCGCGGCTGAGGAGCGACTTCGTCTCCGCCGTGTCCCACGAGTTCCGCTCGCCCCTCAGCTCGATCCTGGCGCTCTCGGAGCGGCTGGAGTCCTCGCGCGTCACGAACAGGGACACGTTGTCGCAGTACCACCAGATGATCGGCGGCGACGCGAGGCGGCTGCGCGCGCTCGTCACACGGCTGCTGGACTTCGCGCAGATCGAGGAGGGCAAGCGCGTGTATGCCCTCGACCGCGTAGACCTGGTCGAGGTGGCGCGCGAGGCGATCGCATCGTGCCAGCATGACGTGCGCCCGGAACGGATCGCCCTGCTTGGCCAGGACGCCGCTCCACTCTGGGTCCGCGCCGACCGCGGCGCGCTGCAGCACGGCCTGCAGAACCTGATCGACAATGCCGCGAAGTACTCCGCGGCCGATGCGCCGATCACGGTCGCCTGCAGGCGCGCCAACGGGTCGGTCCTCGTCGAGGTGCAGGACTGCGGTATCGGCATTCCACTCCAGGAGCAGGGCCGGATTTTCGAGAAGTTCTACCGCGGACGGCAGACCTCTGAACTAAACGTGCAAGGCGTCGGGATCGGTCTCGCGCTCGTGAAGCACGTGGCCGACAGCCATGGCGGCTCGATTGACGTCACGAGCGAACCGGGCCGCGGCAGCACGTTCCAGCTGCGAATTCCGGGGGAGGAGGGCTGACATGGCCCCGCGCATCCTGGTCATCGAAGACGAAGCGGGCATTCGCACCGCCGTCAAGGACGAGCTCGAGTTCGAAGGATTCGAGGTCGAGCTGGCAGAGGATGGTCCCGCGGGCCTCACCGCGATCCAACGCCGCGTGCCCGACCTGATCGTGCTCGACCTGATGCTGCCGGGGCGGAACGGGTTTCAGATCTGCCAGGAGGTTCGCGCCAAAGGCCTGCGCACCCCGATCGTCGTCCTCACCGCGCGCAACCAGGAAGCCGACAAGATCCGGGGCTTCGATCTGGGCGCGGACGATTACCTGACGAAGCCGTTCAGTCTGGCGGAGCTGATCGCGCGCATCCGCGCCGTGCTGCGCCGCGCCCAGTCTGGGGAGGACCGCGACGTGCTGCACGCCGGCATCGTCACGCTCGACGTGCGGACGCACCGCGCGTTCAAGGGAGGCGAGGAACTGCAGCTCACCGACACGGAGTTCCGGATCCTCGCCCTCCTGCTCAAGCGACCGGGCGACGTCATCACGCGGGACGACTTCCTGAAGGAGATCTGGGGCGACGAGGTCTACGTGACGCACCGGACCGTGGATACGCACGTGGCCGCCCTGCGGAAGAAGATCGAGGCCGACCTGCAGCACCCCACCTGCATTCTGAGCGTCCGCAACGTCGGCTACCGATTCAACGAAAGTCTCACGCCGCTGTAACGCGGCCCTGACCCACTTCACACGCGCCGCCTGTATCGTCCCTCCTGCCTGGGAGGAGGCACATCATGCGGATCGCGACTTCCATCCTGCTGTTCATCGTCACCGCCGTCGGCATCGGGGCGCCGATTCACGCGCAGCGGACCGCGAGGCCGCTGCGCGCGCTGGATGCACCCCAGGTGCTGCGCATCGGGGTCGTCAATACCCCCGACGTGCTGCTCGAAGACCTCCTGCCGTTGTTCACGCAGCAGACGGGATATGCGGTCTCGATGCAGATCACGGAGGGGGTTTACGACCTGGCCCGCGAAGGGAAGATCGATCTCGTCATCGCCCACTACGGTCACGCGGGCACCGAGGCGTTCATGGCTGAGGGGCTCGGCCGCTGGCCGCGGATGGTGTTTTCCAACCAGGCCGTACTGATCGGGCCCGCCGGCGATCCGGCCGGTATTCGTGGCCTCACCGACGCGGCAGAAGCGTTCCGGCGTATCGCACAGCGAGGCGGCGAGTTTTTCGTGAACAATGCGCCGACCGAGAGATACCTGGCGGAAACCCTCTGGCGGGCCAGCGGGGCGCCACCGAAAGAGAGCTGGCATGTCGACCTCGGGCTCCGCGATCAGGCCGCAATCGAGGCCGCCGCGCGGCGCGGCGCCTACACGCTGTGGGGCCTGGTGCCGTTCGTCCGGCTGCAGCAGCAACGGCCGACCCTTGGGATGGACACGCTCGTCCTCGGGGATCCGCTGTTCCAGCGCGTGATGGTGTCGATCATCATGAACCCGGCGCGCCTCCCGGGCGCGAACATCGAAGCGGCGCTGACTTTCGAGCGCTTCCTGCTCGACCCGAACACACAGGCGCGCATCCGCCAGTTTCGTCATCACGGGCTGCCGGCGCAAACCTGGTGGCCGGCCGGGCGCCAGAACGCGGGGGCGGAGCTCACGCAGTTCTGACCGCCGATGGCGGGGTCCTGTGGACCTACCGTATAGCCGACAAGCTGCGAAGTCGGGCGCGAAGCGGCCGGCTTCGTCAGCTTCATCGGCAGGTTAGACGCCCCCGTCGCTCTTTAGGGTCTCTCTGATGATGACCTGCTAGGCGTTTTTCGGACCAGCTGAAGCCTGCGAGAATGGCGCCCTCGGATTCACGAGGGAGCCATGAAGAAAACACGATTCACCGAAGAGCAGATGGTCACGATCCTCCGGGAGGCGGACGCGAAGCCGGTCCCCGAGGTCGCCAAGAAGCACGGCGTGAGCGCCCAGACGATCTACGGCTGGCGGAAGCCTCCGTCCATCCGAAGTACTGGGCGACAAGGAAAGCGGTATTGTCGACGACATATGAACGTGCGCTCGTCGCCTCGCACGAAATACGCCTCCAGTAGGTTCTGCTCGAGAATATTGAACAGCCTGCTCTGAAGGTCATAGGCAGCACGCGCAAGCGGCTCACGATAGCGGGCGACCGTTTGGTCCGCCTAGAATCTGCGCTGCTCAGCCAGCCGAAGCGCCTCAAGCTTCGACTCGAGGCGCGCCGTTCGATTTTGGCCCCACAAGGTCAGTGCAGCGAATGCCACCGCGACAGCTCCGGCGATCAGCGCGACGACCATCTCAGTTTGCATCGATCTGGCTTCCGCGAGTCTGTCTGGCGAACGCCAGCGTTCACCAGACGGCCGCTCAGCATCACACCAACGGCCGTCTGGTGCAACGCGTGTTAGGCTTTTGTACTCTACTCAAGCGGGATGCGAGTCTTGTTCTGAGCGAGCCAGGTTTCGAACGTCTGCAGCAAGGGGTTCAAGGCCCGTGAGAGATCAACGTTGCGCGCACCGCAGAAGACCTGCTCGAAGTCCCGGTTGAACTGGAACATATTGCCCAGATCCTCGGCTCCCGGAAAACCGAAGCTGCGATACATCTCGGGGCTCACTGCGTTGTAGTGCACCTCCTGCCCCAACGCCACGGACAGAGCGTCGGCCATCTGCTTGCCGGTCAGGTGTTCGCCCACAATCCCGACGCTCTTGCCGACGTATTCCGAACCCTTCTTGAAGATGCCATAGGCACACTTGCCGATGTCCTCGGCGGCTATGCCAGGCAGTTTCTTGTCGCCCATCGGTATCGCGAAAGCGAGCTTCCCGTCGGGGCCTTTCTTGGGGCCCATGCCAAAGTGGATCAGGTTGTCCCAGTAGAACGACGTGAACAGGAATGTCGTCGGCACCCCCAACTCGGTGAAGACCTTGTTGGACTCGCCCTTGGCATCGAAGTGCGGAACCTTGTACTCGCCCATCAACGTGGGCATTCGGGTGTCCGAGAGTGGCACCCACTGGCGGGTATCCTCAAGCGTGGACCAAATGACGTGGTTGAGGCCTGCGGCCTTCGCCGCCCCGGCCATGTTGCGGACCTCTGCCTTCTCCTTCTCCGGCGAAAAATGCGCCCAGAAGAAGGTCACGAAGTAGGCGCCGTGCGCGTCCTGGAGCGCTGCGGCCAGACTCGCTTCGTCATCAATGTCAGCGGCCACAACCTCGGCTCCTACCTTCGCGAGCGCCCTGGCCTTCTCGGAATTGACGTCTCTAGTGATTGCGCGCGCGATGAACCTGCTGCTTGGATCGCCCATAATTGCGCGCACCAGTCCGCCGCCTTGCGCCCCGGTGGCACCCACCACCGCAATAATCTTCTTATCAGACAAGGCAATCCTCCTGTTGAAATGAAACCGAACGACAAAAGCCTAACGCATTGCCGCTCAGCCGCGAGCGGTGGTCACGGTTTCGCGAAGGAGCCTAATCCATCTGCCGCTCGTCGGCTGCAGCGGCTTGTTAGGCGGCACGTCGAGTGCTAGGCTGGCGCCATGACGATCAAGGGCAGAGTGCACGCTGGCCGTCTGGTAGTGGATGAACCCACAAACCTGCCGGAAGGCACCGAAGTGGAGTTGCTCCCGCTTGACCCAGGCGATTGGCTGGACGACGCGGACCGGGCCGCGCTTCATGCCGCGCTCGCACGGTCTGCGGCGGATGTAGCGGCCGGGCGCCTGATTGACGCCTCTGAGATCGTCAAGGGATTGCGTACGCGGTGACGGAGCGGCGGGTCCGCTTCACGGCGACGGCGAGCATGCACGTCGACCGCGAACGCACGTGGTGGCTCGCGAATCGGGACCACGAAGACCTGTTTGCTCTTGAGATTGAAGACGCCGTCAAGATTCTGGCTCTCCTGCCAGGCGCCGGCACACCATACACACAAAGCGAGACGCCGCACCTACGGCGGATCTACCTTCGCAAGCTGGCCTGCCACCTGTACTACACGTTTGATGACGAGGAAGTGGTCGTCCGTGCGATGTGAGGTGCCCGCCGAGAACACGGGCCTGTCTTCTGAGCAAGATCAACCGATTAAGAACTTGCCCGCCTAACGAGTAGCGTTCACCAGCGGCCGTTCAAGATCGTGCCGCGGCCGGGATCTTGCCTCGGTTCAGTAGACAGGTGATTTCTACGCGGCTCGACGTTCATAGTCAACGGGCGATTGATACCCCAGTGCCGAATGCAGACGGCGGTAATTGTAGTACCGGAGATACCGCCGCAGCCGATCGCGGAGTTCAGCGACGGACTGGAAGACGCGGCCGTGAATGACGTCGGCCTTCAGCGAGTGAAAGAACGACTCCATGTGGGCGTTCTCGCCCGGAGCTCCACCGCGCGTCATGCTCTGGCGCACGCCACGGGCCGTCAGGCATGTGCGCACGCGCGTGCCCTGAAACTCGCTCCCGCGATCCGTGTGAAAGATCAGGCCAGCGGCGGGCTGTCGCCGCCGCAGCGCCGCGTCCAGGACGGCACGGGTCACGCGGGAGTCCCGCGTCGCGGCGAGCCGCCACGCCAGTACCCGCCGCGAGCACTGATCCAGGACGACCACCAGATACCACCAGCGGCCGCCCACCGCGAGATACGTCACGTCGCCGACCCAGATCTGATTCGGGCGCGTCGCCTGCGTCCGGCGCACATGATTGGACTGTCGACTGAACCACCGATGCACACCGGCCTTGCCGCGATACACCCGGACCACACGAGCCCGGAGGCCGTCCTGACCCATGAGCCGCGCCACCCGCCGGCGACTCACCCGGTGCCCACCCGTCCGCAGGGCGTGCTGGATCCGCGGACTCCCGTAGGTCCCGTCGCTCGCCTCGAAGATGGCACGCATCTCTTCGAGCAGTACCCGGTCTTGCCTCCGACGCGCACTCACGGGCCGACGCCGCCACGCATAGAAACCCGCCCGCGTGACCGCGAACAGCCGGCACAGCCGCGTCACACCGAACCGTCCCCGTTCTTCTTCGATGAACGCGAAGACAGCGGCTTTCGTGCGGAAGTGAACCGGATGAGTTTTTTTAGCAGCGCGTGCTCCTCCTGGAGCACGGCGTGCGCCCGCTGCAGCGCTTGGAACCGCTTCATCGCGGGCGCCGGGGGCACCCGCACCGCCTTGGGCAACGAGACACGGCCTCGTAATACGCCGTCGCGGGCCTCTTTGCGCCACCGCGACAACATGAAGGGGTGAATCTCCAAGGCGTAGGCCACGGCTTGGACCTCGACGCCCTGCAATTGACTGAGCTTGACCGCCTTAAGTTTGAACTCCAGGCTGTACTGCCGGACCTTCACCGGCCCGATACGACGCGGCATGGACACCTCCCTGCGTTAGGTGGAAGTGTCTACTTTATCGAGGGAAGATCTGCCGCCGGCTCCAGCGCGATGTTAGCCGGCCACGCGGTGAAATAAGCTGCCATCACGACGGCCGCCGTCGCAAAAACAAGGATCCACCAAAACGGACGAGACGCGAGTGGTATCCCAGCCACCGCCAGCGTCACGTTCAGCGACAGGTGCGCCAGCATCGGTGCGAGCACCTGCCCCGTGCGCGCAAACACGAATGCCAGAAAGACGCCGAAGACACCCACGAACGTGAGAAACGGGATCAGGGGCGCAAGTTGAGGTCCTAGACCCGGAAAGAACGCGCCTGCGATGTGCCAAGCACTCCACAAGAGAGCACTGAGCATCGCGGCCATCGTGAACCCTACACGCCGGCTCAGATTCGTGAGCAGAAACCCCCGCCAACCAAGTTCCTCGCCAACGGCGCCGGAAATCATCTGCATCCCGATGATCGAAGGCCACAACGACACGCCAGGACGAGGTGCAAGGTCACCCAAGGCTCGCGCCGAGAGAACGCCAAGCCAAACGACCGCAAACGGAACGACGGCTGCAGCGACAAACCAGCGAGCATCGGCTGGTGCGCGCCACAATCGCCGAAGAAGTTGCCCACACGAGGCGCGGCCACCGAGAATCAAGGTCAGGATCAAGGCTGCGGCCGTCGGAGCCCACACCGTCCCGAAGAGAAACGTGTAAACGGCCCCCGACGATCCGGCAGCAGCCGCGGTTCGGAGCGACAGGTTCAGGGCCCACGTGCTGCCATACACGATCAGCAGGAAGAGCCACACGCCTAACACATCGATTCTCCAGTTTCGAATCTGAAGTTGTCCGGCTAACCATTAGTCGGCCGAACTCGATAGTCCGATACGCGCGCGGCCGTCGCAGTCTAGCGCGCTGGCTGAGCTGGATTCAATCTATTTGGAAAGGCTTTCGCCGAGGAGAGTTGCGGGGAACTGGACTACGAGCCGGGTGGGATAGGCCGATCTCGATCACGTCAGGGATGGCATATTTGACAACCCGTTCAGCTGGGCTCGCCGTCTCAGGCGACTGCACTTGAAGCGAAGCCTGCGGCTTCGCTGGGCGAGCCTGACAAGGCTCGCCCCACGACGTGACGGCACTTGGCTGCCCCACTGCGGGTCACGGTCCGAGCCGGCGGGTCGGATACTCCGCGCAGCGATGCGTTCGAGGAGCCCGCCGGGCGGCAGTGCGTCAGACGCATCGCAGGGGCCGACGTCCTCGTGGGGTGGAGGAGCGGTTCGGATGAAGCCGCGACGGAGGGGCCCCACGCGCCGCCGACCGATCCCCGGAGATGCGTGTGACCGGGCTCCGAGCCGCCGTCGCGGAGCGGAGTGTCCGGCCCGCCGGCGACTCACGGTCCGGCTGAAGCCGGACACTACGTACTGATGTAGGCCGCGCTAGCGCCCGGAATAGAACGACGGCAGGCGGATGTCGCGCATGGTCCGCAGGCCGGGCGCGGCCGTGAGCACGGCGGGAATGGAGTTCACCGTCATCGAGGCCGTGGCGATGTCGCCGTGCACGCCGCCGGCGATCCTCGAGTGGATGCGGGGCGATCCTTCGATCAGCACCGAGTCGTACGACTCGGGCGCGCCGAGATACGCCTCGAGGTGCAGCGTGATGCGCGCCTCCCCTTTCACGTAGCCAACGGCGTCCTGGATCACGCCCGCCACGTAGCCCGGATCCACCGCCAGCAGCTCACTGGCCACCGGCTCCTCCGCGATCTTCGGCTTGATCGATTCCGTGATGCGGTCGAGCGTCCACCCCATCGCGTCGCCGATCATCTGGATCGACTCGCTGAAGCCGACGTGACGGATGCTGCCTTCGCGCACGCCCTTGTCGAACTGCTCGCGCGTCAGCCCCGCGCCGATCTTCTGCTGGAACGGCAGGCGCCTGATGCGCGCGTCCTGCACGCGATGCACCTCGATGCTGTCGACGCGCTCGCACACCGCCGTCAGCGCGATCGGCAGCGCGTCCATCGTGAAGCCCGGATTCACACCGGTGCCGAGCACCGCCACCTTCGCCTTGCGCGCCGCTTCGTCGAGCCGCTTCATGAGCCGCTGGTTGCGCGGGGCGGGATACGCCGCTTCCTCCGTGGTGGTGACGATCGGGACGCGGCGCTTGAGCACCTCCTCGAACTGCGGGATGACGGCCTTCAGCGAGGAGCTGGTGCAGAGGACGGCCACGTCGGGCTTGGAGGCGCGGATCGTCTTGCTGATGTCGGGTGTGACCTTGACCCGGAGCTTGCGACCGAGCTCCATGACGTCGCCCGCGTCCTTGCCGATCTTGGCGGGGTCGATGTCCACGGCGCCGACGATCTGGAAGCCTTTGCGCGCCGCGAGCTGGCGCGCGACGGCGCCGCCGATAGGTCCAAGTCCGACGAGCAACACGCGTATGGTCATAGGCCAGCGATTATAGAATGCACGCATGCTGCGCGGCGTCCCCGTTGTTGTTGTGCTCTTCTGTCTCATCGCCGGCCTGGGCGCACAGGCCCCCGTCCAGAAGTTCGATCAGCCGGAACCGGGCGCCCGCTCGCCGCGCAACGCCAACTACGACATCGACGTACGGCTCGACCACGCGGCTCGGACGCTGACGGGCCGCGAAACAATCCGCTGGCGCAACATCAGCGCGAATCCCACCCGCGAGCTGCAGTTTCACCTCTACTGGAACGCCTGGCGCAACGCGGATTCCACCTGGATGCGCGAGCGCCGCCTTGCCGGGGTGACGACGCCGCCGCGCGCGGATGCCTGGAGCTCGATCGACGTGGTGTCGATCCGGGTCGGGGGAACCGACCTGACCTCCCAGGTGCGCTACATCGCACCCGACGATGGGAACGCGCAGGACCGGACGGTGATGGCCGTGGCGCTGCCCGCCGAGGTGCTGCAGAACGAAACCATCGAGATCCAGGTCGAGTGGACGGCGAAGATCCCGCGCCCCTTCGCGCGCACGGGCTACGTCGACGACTACTACTTCATCGCCCAGTGGTTTCCAAAGCTCGGCGTCCTCGAGGACCGCGGCTGGAACACCCACCAGTTCCACGCCGCCACCGAGTTCTACGCTGACTACGGTGTCTACGACGTCCGCCTGACCGTGCCCGCCGGGTTCGTCGTCGGGTCATCGGGACGCCAGACGCTGCGCACCGACAATCCCGACGGAACGGCGACCCACCGGTACCGCGGCGAGGACATCCATGACGCAGCCTGGACCGCCAGCCCCCACTACCAGGCGATCACGCGGGCGTTCGAGCATCCGACGCTGCCGCGCGTCGAGATGCGGCTGCTGCTGCTGCCGGACCATGCGGGCCTGGCGGACCGTTATTTCGCGTCCACGGTCGCCGCGCTCAAGTACTACGGCGAGTGGTTCGGCCCCTATCCCTACGACTACCTCACCATCGTTGACCCCGCCTTCCAGAGCGGCGCGGATGGCATGGAATACCCGACGTTCTTCACCGGCCGCGCCCGCTGGATCGCGCCCGGTGGCGTGACGGTGCCGGAGTCGACCACCACCCACGAAGCGGGGCACCAGTGGTGGTACGGCATCGTCGGCAGCAACGAGTTCGAGCACGCGTGGATGGACGAGGGGCTCAACACGTTCTCGACCGCCCGCGCGATCGAACAGGTGTTCGAGCCAAACTTCGTGGAGCGCCGCTTCTTCGGCGGGTTCATCCCGTGGGTGTTCCGCGACATCGGCGTGAAGCGGGAGACCGACGGCAATCGCCTCCCGGGATACCGGCTGTCCGCTGACGCCGATGCGCAGGCAACGCCCACCTACGCGTTCTGGCCCGGCACCGCCACCAACATCACCTACAACAAGACCGCGCTCTGGCTGCACACGCTGGAGAAGCACCTGGGCTGGCCGGTGCTGCAGCGGATCATGTCGACCTACTTCGAGCGGTACAAGTTCAAGCACCCCGATCCCGAGGACTTCTTCGCCGTCGTCAACGAAGTGAGCGGGCGCGACATGACCTGGTTCTTCGACCAGGTGTATCGCGGCTCGAACGTGTTTGACTACGGCGTGCAGGATTTCACCAGCACCCGCGCCACGGTCCGGCTGAAGCCGGACACTACGACCGACGGCGGCACGGTCCACCTGAAGGCGGAGACGACGACCGACGGCTATCGTACGGTCGTCGTCGCGCGGCGGTACGGCGAGGCGATCTTCCCGGTGGACGTGGTGACGACGTTCAAGGACGGGGAAAAGGTGACGGAACGGTGGGACGGCGTCGAGCGCCGAGCGATGTACACCTACGAGCGGGGGTCGCAGGCGGCGTCGGTGCAGGTCGATCCGAACCGGGTGCTGCTGCTCGACGTCGCCTACACCAACAACAGCCGCACGCTGGAGCCGCGCGCGGCCGAGGCGAGCATGAAATGGGGGCTGAAGTGGATGCTCTGGCTCCAGGACCTCATGCTCACCTACGCCTTCTTCGTATGATCGTCACCGCCTGGCGCGATGGGTTCGGGCGCGTCTTCCGCGCGCGCGCGGTGCTGGGGGGCGTGTTCGTCATCACGCTGCTGGCCGCGCTGCCGCTGGCCATCGCCATGCGCGGCACGATCGAGGCGCACCTCGGACGCAGCATCGCTGCGGACCAGGTCGCCGACGCCGTCGACCAGGACTGGTGGCAGGAATTCACGGCGCAGGCGTCGGGGCTCGGGACGACGTTCACGCCGGCGGTGATCGGCTTCGCCGCCACCCTCGACAACATCAGCAGCGTCCTGGACGGCCAGCGCGAGCAGGTGCTGGTCGCCGGCGCACTCGCCGTCTACCTCGTGGTGTGGTTGTTCCTGTCCGGCGGGATCATCGACCGCTACGCGCGGCAGCGCCCGACCCGCGCGCATGGGTTCTTTGCGGCGGCCGGCGGCTATTTCTGGCGCTTCCTGCGGCTGGGCGTGGTTGCGGGGATCGTCTACTGGTTCCTGTTCGCGTACGTGCACGAGTGGCTGTTCAGCGGCCTCTACCCGCGACTCACGCGCGACCTCGCGGTCGAGCGCGTCGCGTTCGCATGGCGCGCGGCGCTGTACGTCGTCTTCGGCGTGCTGCTGCTGGCGACCAACGTGGTGGTTGACTACGCCAGGATCCGGATCGTGGTGGAAGATCGCCTGAGCGCGATCGGGGGGGTGCTCGCCGCGCTCTCGTTCATCGTCCGCAACCCCGGCCGCGTGCTCGGGCTCTATGCGCTCAACGCGATCGTGTTTCTCGCGCTGCTTGGGATCTGGGCGGTGATGGCTCCGGGCGCAGGACGTGCCGGGGGGTGGATGTGGGCTGCTGCCCTGTTCGGCCAGCTGTACGTGTGCGCGCGCCTCGTGCTGAAGCTGCAGTTCCTGGCGTCGCAGACCGCGCTCTTCCAGCGCTTGCTCGCGCACGCCGCGTACACGGCGGCACCCGATCCTGCATGGCCGGAATCCTCCGCTATCGAGGCAATTACTGATCGGTGATTATTGATTCTTGATTACGCCGTGCGGGCGACCTTGCGGCGCTCGAACGGGATGACGTTCGGCTCCAGCTTGATCACGTGCGTGTGCTGCTTGCACACCGCCTCGAACTGCTGCGCCTGCTTGTAGAAGTTCCCCATTGAATACCCGCACAGGAGCGAGAACGTGTGCGTCGTCGCCAGCTCGTTCCAGAGAATCTCGAGCTTGATCGCCGCTTCCGCCTTGTCCTGCTTCCAGAGCACGTCCACCATCTCGCCGTAGGCGCGCACCGGCGTGCGCACGCGGCCGCCGAGCGCCTGCTCGATGACGTCGCCAACGTGACGCTTGAAGCAGATCGCGTCAGGCTCTTCGGCTTTCATGAACGTTGCGAGGGTGTTCTCCGCGTCGAGAACGATCAGGTCGCCGATGTGCCTGGCGCGGTCGACGTCGATGAACCGGGCGGAAAGATGATCGAGAATCGATTGGGTATGGGACTCGGTCGCAATCAGGACGGCAGGCTGGCCGGCGACCAGCCCTTCGCTGACGAAGCCGGCCACGGTCGTGAACAGCGCGTCATCGCTGCCGTAAAACTGCACTGCGTGGTGGTGGGGAGGGACGCGGGAATCGGCGGTCGCGGGCGCCATGTTGCCGTCAATATAACATCCGTAAAGAAAGACCGAAAGCAGAGCCGTTCCGGCATCGTTAGAGTTGAGTTAGAGGGCGCCGCCGGGTCCGAAGGACCCGGCCTGCAAGCGGCCACGCAGGGCAGGTCCTGTGGACCCGCCTACCGTCTAGTTCAACGCGGCGTCTGACGGCGCTTCGCGCATCGACACCGGCATCGGCGACACCGGAAGCACGGTGGCGGCCAGGATCTGCTTCATCCGGTCCGCGTCCACCGACTCGACATCCAGCAGCTCCTCGGCGAGGGCCTTCACGGCGCCGCGCTGCCGCTCGATGATCTGGCGGGCGGTCTCGTAGCCCCGCATCACCAGCGTCCGGATCTCGTCGTCCACCCGGCGGGCGGTTTCTTCGCTGAAGCCCGAGGCGCGCGAATCCGAGTCCCACGCGCTCGACGGCCGGCGGAAGTGCAGCGGGCCGAGCGGCGACATGCCGAGCTCGCACACCATCTTCCGCGCCAGGTCGGTGGCGCGCTCGATGTCGTTGGACGCGCCGCTGGTCATCTGGCGGAGGAACAGCTCCTCGGCGATGCGGCCGCCCATCAGGATCGCAATCTGCGATTCGATGAAGGGCTTCGAGTGCGTATACCGATCCGCCTCGGGCAGCTGCATCGTCACGCCGAGCGCCCGCCCGCGCGGGATGATTGTCACCTTGTGCAGCGGATCGGCGTCGGGCAGCAGCGCCGCGACGACCGCGTGGCCGGCCTCGTGATACGCGCAGGTGGTGCGTTCCTTCTCGCTCATCGCCACCGACTTGCGCTCGACACCCATCAGTACCTTGTCGCGCGCCGCGTCGAAGTCGAGCGTGCCGACGGTCGAGCGGCCGGCGCGCGCCGCGATCAGCGCGGCTTCGTTCACCAGGTTGGCGAGGTCGGCGCCTGAAAAACCTGGCGTGCCGCGCGCGGTTGACCGGAGATCGACGTCAGGCTCGAGCGCCACCTTGCGCGAGTGCACGCGGAGGATCTGCTCGCGGCCCTTCAGGTCGGGGTTGCCGACCATCACCTGGCGGTCGAAGCGGCCCGGGCGCAGCAACGCGGGATCGAGAATGTCCTGCCGGTTGGTCGCGGCAACGACGATGACGCTGTCGCTGTGGGAGAAGCCGTCCATCTCGACGAGGAGCTGGTTGAGCGTCTGCTCGCGCTCTTCGTGGCTGAGCGAGTTGCCGCCGCGATTGCGTCCGACGGCGTCGAGCTCGTCGATGAAGATGATGCAGGACTTCTGCTTCCGCGCGTCCCGGAACAGGCGGCGAACCCGCGAGGCGCCGACGCCGGCGTACATCTCGACGAAGTCCGATCCGCTCGCGGAGATGAACGGCACGCCCGCTTCCCCCGCCATCGAGCGCGCCAACAGTGTCTTGCCCGTTCCGGGGGGGCCGACGAGCAGGATCCCGCGAGGGATGCGTCCGCCAATCGACTCGAACCGCTTCGGCTCCTTGAGGAAGTCGACGATCTCCTGGACCTCGTCCTTGGCCTCGTCCACCCCGGCCACATCGGCGAAGGTCACGGTGAGGGACTGGGGATCGACGGTGCGGGCCTTCTCGAGCGTGGGCACCCGCCCGGTCACCATGCGGAAGACCGCGAGCCCGGCCAGGCCGAAGAAGAGCAGCCCTGCCGCCAGGGTGGCGTAGCTGCCGGCGTTCGAGACGTCGGGCTTGGTCACGTCGAGCGTGATCCCGCGGTCGGTCAGGCTGGTCACAAAAGTCGGGTTCGAGGCCACGTATCCCGCCGGCGCCGTGGTCACGAAGGGTGAACCGTCGCGCCGCTCGAATCGCAACTCATCCGTTCCCACCGTAACCCGGCTGACGCGCCCGGCCTGCACGTCGCGCAGGAAATCCGAGAACGCGACGGTCGTGGGGGTGACCGATGATCGCGACCGCATCACGAAAAACGCGGTCATCGAGAGGACCACGATGAGGACACCGATCGACGTCCACATCAGGCGGGTGCGAGGAAACTTGCCTCCGAACACGGGGACTCCCTTATAGCGGCAGCCGGAACCGTTCAGGTTTCCGGAAAAAAAGAGAGGGGCGCCGCCGGCTGAACCGGTGGGGACTCCGCTCTAGTTGTATGGGAACGCTCGATGATTCTATCGGAGGCTCGGGGCCGTGTAAATAGATGGAGGGGTTGGATTTATCGAGCTCGACTGCAAATAAGACGGTACTGTTCAGCCTGCTGGGTTCTTGGTGCTCGGTTCGTGTTCAGGTTCGGGGTGTGCGACGGCTCAGGCTACAATCCGCGCGTGGCGAGCCTGATGGCGCTGACGCCTGAAATCGATCACTTCCGGAAGCAGTTCGAGCAGCTTTCGGCCGACGCCGACGCACTTGCCGGGCCGCTCACCGACTTGCAGTTCAACTGGCAGCCATCGCCGGGCGCATGGTCGATCGCCCAATGTATCGACCACCTGAACACCACCGCGCGCATGTACCTGCCGGCGCTCGACGAGGGAATTGCTGACGCGATCCGCCGCGGTCTCTACGGCCGGGGCCCGTTCCGCTACAACTGGTTCAACCGCCTGGTGGCGGGCAGCATGGAGCCGCCCTACCGCCTGCGCACCAAGACCCCCAAGGCATTTCAACCGCCCCCGAGCCGGCCGCGACACGACGTGATGGCGGCCTTCCGCGCCTACCAGGTGCAGTATGTCGATCGGCTGCGGCAGTCCAACGGCCTCGACCTCACCCGCGCTCGGGTCGCCTCGCCAGTCCTCCCGTGGTGGCGCATGCCGCTCGGCACGGCCCTCGCCTTCACCACCGCCCACGAGCGGAGGCACCTCTGGCAGGCCCGTCGCGTGACCGAGGCGCCCTCGTTCCCCTCGCGATGAGCACGGTCAAGCTCTCGACCGTCCTCTCCGCGATGTCGTACGCGCTGGACCTCACCGAGGGCCAGCCGCGCGGCCACGCTGCACGCAGCTGCCTGATCGGGATGCGGATCGCCGGGGCGCTGCGCCTTCCCGCCGCCGACCGCTCGGACCTGTTCTACGCGCTGCTGATGAAGGACGCCGGCTGCTCGAGCAACGCCACGCGCGTGTCGCAGTTGTTCGGCGGCAACGACCAGGATGCCAAGCGGGGCCTGTGGGAGCGCGACTGGCGCAAGTGGCACGAGAAGATCCGCTATGCGCTCGAATACACCGAGCCGGACGGCTCGCCACTCGAACGGCTCCACCGGTTCTGCAAGCTCGCGCTGCAGGGACCCTCGAGCCAGCGCGAGCTGTTCGAGATCCGGTGCGACCGCGGCGCGAATATCGCCCGCGCGCTCGGTGTCTCGGAGCCGACCGCGGTGGCGATTCGCGCGATGGACGAGCACTGGGACGGGGGCGGCTACCCCGAAGGCCTGACCCGGGACCAGATTCCCCTCTTCTCCCGCATCATGAACCTGGCGCAGGTGGCGGAGATCTACTGGGGCATGGGCGGCCCGACCGCTGCGGTGGAAGTGGCGCGCGCGCGCCGCGGCCGGTGGTTCGACCCCGAGCTGGTGAAGGTGATGCGCGCGATCGGCGACCGCGACGACATCTGGTCGCAGCTCGCGACCGAGGATCTCTCCGGCGCGATCGCCGCGGCCGAGCCGATCGAACAGGTGATCGCGGCGGACGAGTCGAAGCTCGATCGCATCGCGCACGCGTTCGCGCTGGTGGTCGACGCCAAGTCGAACTTCACCTATCACCATTCCGACCGGGTGGCGGCGATCTGCGAGGCGATCGCCAACCAGATGGGGGTGCCCGAGCCGCAGCGCGTCCGCCTGCGCCGCGCGGCGCTGCTGCACGACATCGGCAAGCTGTCGGTGCCGAACCGGATCCTCGACAAGCCGGGCACGCTGGACGCCGAGGAATGGGAGGTCGTGAAGCAGCATCCCTACTTCACCTACGAGATCCTCGCGCGCGTCCCGATTTTTTCCGAGTTCGCGTACGACGCGAGCTGCCACCACGAGCGCGTTGACGGCCGCGGCTACTACCGGGGCGTCAGCGGCGACGCGCTCTCCACCCACGCCCGGATCATGGCGACAGCCGACATCTTCGACGCGCTCTCAGCCGCGCGCCCCTACCGCGGACCGTTGCCGCTCGAGCAGGTGCTGAGGATCGTCCAGGAGGGACGCGGCACGCAGCTGTGCCCCGACACGGTGGACGCGGTGGTGGCGGTGGCGATGAGGAACAGCGCCGCGCTGATGGCATCCGCATAGGCGGCTGGCACGTGCTCCTTGCGTTGCCTTGACTCCGCTCCCGGGACGATGGCATCGTCGTCAGGTTGGAGGGGACCGCCACATGAAACATCTGAGCGTCCACGAATACTTGGCATATCCCGAAACGATGCGCCCGATGGAGCTCGTGTACGGAGTCGTGCGCGAGCCGCCAGCACCATTCCTGCGGCATCAAGTGGTCGTCTTTCGCATGGCAAGCGCGCTGCATGACCACGTCCAGCGGCAGGGTCTCGGCGACGTCTACATGTCGCCTGTCGACGTGGTGCTCGATCGCGAGCGCGCCCTCGTACTGCAACCCGATATCGTCTTCATTGCAGCGGAGCGCAGTCACATTGCCACGGACCGCATCTGGGGCGCGCCCGACCTGGTGGTAGAAGTGCTATCGCCTGGCACCGAGCGCCGCGACCGCACGCAGAAGGTCGCGTGGTACCGGGAGTACGGCGTGAGGGAGTGCTGGCTCGTCGATGTCACGCGGCGGCGGATCGAAGTCATCCACACGCGCGCGCAGCGTCGATCGCCGCGGGCCATCTGCTCCGATCAACAGCCCCTTCGATCGATCATTCTTCCGGACCTCGAGCTCGTCGCGGGGACGCTGTTCGACTGACGCGCCGGAGGCGTGCCACACGCAGCAGCGCTGGGTGTCAGCGTGACTGCAGCAGATTGGTCCAGTTCACCAGGACCGTGATCGGAGTCGGAGGGGCGACGTTGGTATTCACCAGAAACCGCTGGCCGTCGCCCGTCACCGCGTACGGGTAGCCGGGTGCGTTCGGCTGGGTGAACTTGAACAGCGTGCTCACCGCGCCGACCGCAAAGTCCGATGCGTCCGCGGAGACGGCTGCGGCGTGCACCCTGCCGTCCTGGGACATGTAGAAAATCTCGCGCCCATCCTGTCGCCATCGCGGAAACGCGCCGCCGGCATTGGAGACCTGCGACTTGCTGCCGCCTCCGGGAAATGGCGCCACGTAGACCTCGTACCGCCCCGATTCATTGGAGGTATAGGCGACCCACCGTCCGTCGGGCGAGATCCGCGCGTAGTTGTCGTCGAACGGCGTGGCGATAAGCGGGAAGGGCTTCTTCTCGCCGGTCATCGGCAGCACCCAGATGTCGTTACTGCGGGTATCTCCCGTCACCCGGTACAGGAGGTACTGCTGGTCGGTGGACCAGTCCATCGGGTCCTTGCTGCGCCCGTCCTTCAGAATCAGGGTCTCGGTGCCCGCGCCACTCGCCGCCTTCTCAAACAGCTCGAGCGCGCCGTCACGCTGGGAATTGAAGACGACGCGCCGGCCGTCCGGGGATGGGATGGCGCTCCGTTCCTCGGCAGAGTCGAAGGTGAAACGCGTCCGGACACCGCGGGTGGTGTCGAACATCCAGATGTCCCGGGTGCCTCGGGCTGCGTCCATGACACTCAAGGGTGCGTGGATGCCATTTCGCATCAGTTCGATGCTCTGATGCGACGCGCGATCGCCAACGTCCGCGAGGTGCCTGCCCGTCCGATCGAACCAGGCGAGCTGGTGGACGGCGACACCGCGGCTGGTTTGGTAGGCGAGCACGCCAGTGTCCGACGCGGAGAAGACGCCGAACCGGTTGCCGCGCACCGTACCCGCCACGCCAACCTCTTCCGCGACCGGAATCGGTTCTCCCGAGAGTGTGAGGCGCTCGGGGTCGAACGCCTGTGCGACCAGCGTCAGGCCGCGCAGGAACAGCAGGTGACCACTGGCATAGGTCACGTTGAGGGAATCGGTCTTGAACAGCTCCGTCCGATCGGGCGTGTCGAGGCTGGCCACATAGACCGTGCGCGACGCTTCGTCGGACGCCGTGGCGTTTCCCACGGTGAACAGGAACCGCCGGCCATCGGGAAGAAAGGACGGGCGGCCTTGGCCCAGATCAGCCGGCCCCATCGTCGTCAGACGCGTCGCGGCGCCCCCGGCCGCCGAGACACGCTGCAGTCCCTGGCCCGGGGCCGGCACGCCGCCCACCACGGTCAGCGTTGAGAACACGATGGTGTCGTCCCTGTTCCAGGTCCCGTGCGTGCCGCTGGGCGCATCGCAGAGCGCCAGCGGAACTCCACCGTTCGCGTCGATCTTCTTCAGCTTGGAGTCCGCGAAGAAACCAATCCAGCGGCCGTCCGGCGACCAGAAAGGTGCCTGGCCGCCCTCGGTGCCGGCGAGCGCGCGGGGCTCGAGGGCAGCCACCGGCCGAATCCAGATCTGCGTCCGCCCTTCCCTGTTGCGCGCGACGAACGCCACGTTGAAACCGTCAGGAGACACGGCAAGCAGAGGTGCCAAGCCGCCGGCGGCATCGACCACCCATCCCTCAGGAGGCAGGACACCGAAACCCACCGTCGGCGCTGGCGGGGGGGCTCCGCGCAGATACTCGCGACCGAGAGCGACGGCCGCGATCAGCAAGGCCGCGACCACCCAGAGCAGGTGCCGGCTCGGCCCGCGGCCGGACGTCATCACCGGTGACGCGGCTGAACCCGAGGCGGCATCCAGGGATTCGAGCGCAAAGGCGAGGTCGAGCGCCGACTGAAAGCGCGCGGACGCATTCTTCTCAAGGCATCGGCGGATCAGACGCTCGAGGACGAGCGGCACAGCCGGCGACGCCTCGAGCGCGGGCTCGTCCCTGAGAATGGCTGTCATCGTCTCCGCGGGCGTGTCGCGCTGGAAGGCGCGAACCCCCGTGATCATTTCGTAGAGCAGCGCTCCGAGCGCGAAGATGTCGGACCGGTGGTCGGCTGCCGCGCCCCGCACCTGCTCGGGCGACATGTAGCCGACGGTGCCCATCACCATCCCAGGCGCCGTGTCGCCGATCGCGGTCGCCGCCATCGACGCGCCCGAGATCGCGGCTTGCGGCTGGGTGAGCTTCGCCAGGCCGAAGTCGAGGATCTTCACGCGCTCGTCGGCGGTGACGAAGACGTTCTCGGGCTTCAGATCGCGGTGGACGATCCCTTTGTCATGCGCCGCGGCAAGGCCGCGCGCAATCTGGATGGCGTAGTCGACAGCCTTGCGCACCGCAACCCCGCCCGCATCGAGGCGGTCGCGCAGCGTCTGTCCTTCCAGCAGCTCCGCAACAATGTAGGGAGCGCCGGCGTGCGTGCCGAAATCGAAGACGGCGAGGATATTGGGATGGTTCAGCGCCGCGGCCGCGCGGGCTTCCTGCTCGAATCGCGCGAGCCGTTCGGGATCGCTGATCCCGGCCGGCAGGACCTTGATCGCGACGTCGCGTCCGAGACGCGGGTCGCGGGCGCGATACACCTCACCCATGCCGCCGGCGCCGACGACGGAATGAATCTCGTATGGACCAAGGCGCGCACCGGCGGTCAGTGACATGGAACGGCGGATTATACGGCCGGACGACTTACACGGTCCGGCTGAAGCCGGACACTACGGACCGCTTCGACGGACCGCTTCGACGATATGGCGGGCGGAGATGCCGTAGCGATCGAGCAGCTCGTCGGGCTGGCCGCTGCGCGGAATTTCTCGCACCGCGAGGCGTTGGACGGTGAATCCTTCCGGCGCCACGGCGGACGCGACGGCATCGCCAATCCCGCCGCCGGCGTAATGATCCTCCACCGTGATCAACTTCCCCTTGGTCTCACGCGCGCACCGGATCAACGAGGCGGCGTCAATCGGCTGCAGCGAATACAGATCGACGACGCGAATGGCGACGCCGGATTTTTTCAGCTCGTCATGCGCCTTGAGCGCCTCGAACACCGTCACCCCGGCGCCGATCACGGTGGCGACGTCCGCGCCGCTCTGGCGCAGCACTTTCAGCCCGCCGACCTCGAAGGTCTCGTCGGTCCCGTAGATGACCGGCGTCTTGGGCCGTGAGGTGCGCATGTAGGCGGGACCGGCGTGGTAGGCCATCGCCTCGGCCAGCCGCTCGGTGCTGACCGCGTCGCACGGGTAGAGCACCGCGATGTTCGGCTGGGCGCGCATCATCGCCAGATCTTCCAGGGCCATCTGCGAGGGGCCGTCCTCGCCGATCGAGACGCCCGCGTGCGACCCGGCCATCTTGATGTTCAGGTTGCTGATCGCCGCCATGCGGATGAAGTCGTAGGCGCGCGTCAGGAAGGCGGCGAAGGTCGAGGGAAACGGAATCGCGCCGCGGCTCGCCAGGCCCATCGCGGTGCCGATCATCACCTGCTCGGCGATGAACGACTGGTAGAACCGCTGCGGGTGCTTCTGCTCGAACTTGTCGCTGAAGGTGGAGTTCTTGACGTCGGCGTCGAGGACGACGATGCGGTCGTCGCCGTCGCCAAGCCTGGCGATCACGGCGCCGTACGCCTCGCGCGTCGCGACCAGGTCGCCGAGCTCGTACGGGGGCACGCCGACGCTGGCGCGTGACGGCGCCGGACGCTGGACGCTGCGGGGCGCCTGGGGCTTCGCCGCCGGCTCGTCTTCGGCCACCAGCTGCGCCTCGAGCTCCTTCAACGCCTTGTCGAGCTCCTCCCCTTTCTTCAGCGGCTTGCCATGCCAGCCGTTCTTCCCTTCGACGAACGAAATGCCCTTTCCCTTCAGCGTCTTCGCCAGGATCATCGTCGGCTGCCCCTTGGTGCGGCGGGCCTCGGCGAGCGCGTCGAGGATCTCGGCGAGGTCGTGCCCGTCCACGATGACGGTGTGCCAGCCGAAGGCGCGCCAGCGGGCGGCGAGCGCCTCCATGTCGTGCTGCCACTGGGTCGGACCGCTCTGGCCGAGCGCGTTGACGTCGATGATGGCGCAGAGGGAGTCGAGACCGTCATACGCGGCAACGTCGGCCGATTCCCACACCGAACCTTCCGCGACCTCGCCGTCTCCGAGGAGGACGTAGGTGCGGTAGTCGGACTTGATGCGCCGGGCGTTGAGCGCGATGCCGATCCCGGCGCAGAGACCCTGGCCGAGCGAGCCGGTGGCGACGTCCACCCAGGGCAGGCGCGGCGTCGGGTGCCCCTCGAGGTCGGAATCAATGCGCCGGAGCGTGAGCTGCTGGTCGCGCTCGATGATTCCGGCTTCGGCCCACGCCGCGTACAAAATTGGCGCCGCGTGCCCCTTCGACAGCACGAACCGATCGTTGTCGGGGTTCCGGGCATCGCGGGGGTCGTAGCGCATCTCCGAGCAAAAGAGCGCGGCGACAATTTCGGCAGCCGAGCAGCACGTGCTGGGATGGCCGCTGCCGGCCTCAGAGGTCGACCGCACCGAATCGATGCGCAGGCGCGTGGCCACGTTCTTCAGCGCATTCACGCGCGAGAGCACTTCAACAGACACTCGACCTCCGAGGGTGCAGGGTGCAGAGTGCACCGTGCACCGGGCGGGTGCAGGGTGCAGGGTGCACTGTGCACGGTGCGGGTGCACAGGTGCAGGTGCACGGTGCACTGGCACGTGCACAATGCACCATTGCACATTGAACGAGAATTATAATGCCGTGATGCTCGCACTGCGGTACGTCTACGTGCTGGCACTGGTCGTCTGGCTCGGCGGGATGCTGATGCTGGGCGCGCTGGTGGCCCCGACGACCTTCCAGGTGCTGCAGGCAGCGGAGCCGGTGACGGGACGCGCGCTCGCGGGCGAGTTGTTTGGGGTCACCCTGGCGCGCTTTCATTACGTCGCCTACGGCGCGGGCGTGCTGCTGCTCTTCAGCTTCGCCGCGATGGCGGTGCTCGGGCCGCGGCCGCCGGCCTTTGCCGCCCGGTCGGCGCTGATCGTCCTGATGCTTGGCGTCGCCGCCTACTCCGGGGTCATCGTCCTGCGGAACATCGATGCGATCCAGCGCGAGGTCGGCGGTCTCCCCTCGCGGCTGCCGGCCACCGACGCGCGCCGGGTGCGCTTCGACGAGCTGCACCAGCTCTCCACCCGCCTGATGTTCCTCAACATGGCCGGCGCCTTCGTCCTGCTCTACTGGGAAGCGCGCGAGCGCGCATGAAGCACACCATCACGCTCATCCCCGGCGACGGCATCGGCCCGGAAGTCAGCGGCGCGGTCGTGAAGATCCTCGAGCGCGCGGGGCTCGACGTCGAATGGGACTCGCACGTGGCCGGCGTGCTGGCGCTGCAGCAATCGGGCGCGACGCTGCCGCCCGAGCTGCTCGACTCGATCCGCCGCAACAAGGTCGCGCTGAAGGGGCCGCTGATGACGCCGGTCGGCGGTGGATTCACCAGCGTCAACGTCGGCCTGCGGAAGGCGCTGGACCTGTTCGCCAACCTCCGCCCGGTCTGGAACATCCCGTCGGTGGTCTCCCGCTACGAGAACGTCGACCTGGTGATCGTGCGCGAGAACACCGAGGACCTGTACGCGGGCCTCGAGCACGAGGTCGTTCCCGGGGTGGTGGAAAGTCTCAAGATCATCACGGAGTACGCCTCGACGCGGATCGCCCGGTTCGCGTACGAGTACGCGCGCAAGCATGGGCGCAAGCGGATCACCGCGGTCCACAAGGCCAACATCATGAAGATGAGCGATGGCCTGTTCCTCTCGTGCGTCCAGAAGGTCGCGAAGGAATATCCCGACATCCGCTCCGACGATCGCATCGTCGACGCGGCCTGCATGCACCTGGTGATGAACCCGACGCAGTTCGACGTGCTGATCCTGCCGAACCTGTACGGCGACATTGTCTCGGACCTCTGTGCGGGCCTGGTGGGCGGACTCGGGGTCGTGCCCGCGGCCAACCTGGGCACCGAGATCGGGGTGTTCGAGGCGGTACATGGCAGCGCGCCGGACATTGCCGGCAAGAGCATCGCGAACCCGATGGCGCTGCTGCTGTCAGCGGTGCTGATGCTGCGCCACATCGACGAGGGCGCGATCGCCGACCGCATCGTGAAGGCGCTTGCGGATGTGCTGGCGGACGGGAAGGTGCGCACCCGCGACCTCGGCGGCACCGCCAGCACGATCGAATTCACCGACGCGATCTGCCGCCGCCTCGCAGCGTAACCCTCCTCGCAGCGATGGTATAGTCGCGTTCGATGCTCGACGAGATCAGCCAGGCGGTTCTGTCGCGCGAGGAGATTACCAAGTACCTCCAGGGCACCCACGGCGAGACGCCGCGGGCGGCGCGTGAGCGGATCCAGGGCTACCTCGAGGAGCTGCGGACGACGCAGCGGTATTCGATCTACAAGGCGCTCAAGCATCCCCTGTATCCCATCCTGCGGAAGATCGAGCGCCGCCCCGAACACCTGGAGCGCGTGCGCGCGGCCGCGCGCGCCGGGCGCATCATCTACGCGTCGAACCACCGGAGCCATACCGACTATCTCGTCGAGCTGCTGGTGCTCGACGAGAACGGCGTCCGCCCGCCGATCATCGCGGCCGGGATCAACCTCTTCGGCGGCCCGCTCGGACTGCTCCACCGGCACGTCACCGGCGCAATCCCGATCCGCCGCAACACGAGAGACCCCGCCTACCTGATCACCCTCAAGGCCTACGTCGCGGAGCTGCTCCGCAAGCACGACTTCTTTTTCTATCCTGAAGGCGGGCGCAGCTACAGCGGTGAGATGAAGGGCCCCAAGACCGGTCTCATGCACGCGGCGCTGCAGGCCGATTCCTCGGACCTCGTGGTCATCCCCACGGCCGTCGCCTACGACCTGGTGCTCGAAGACCACGTGCTGGCGAAGCAGCGGGTCAAGCGGGCGCAGAAGGCCTTCAGCCGCGAGCTCGCCGAGATGGTGCGATATGCCGTCGGCTACCGGTCGCGCGCGTTCGTGACCTTCGGCACGCCGATTCGGGTGGACAGCATCGACCCCGACTCGCGGTCAGAGGTGCTCGATTTCAGCCACGCCGTGATGAGCACGATCGGCAGGCTCTACAAGGTGCTGCCAACGGCAGTCGTCGCCAACGCCCTGCGGCCGTCGCTGACGCGGCGGGAACTGGTGAGCCGCGCGGACGCGATCATCGAGACAGTGCGGGCGCAGGGTGGCAACATGGGGGTCGACACCGGCGCTGAAGCCGTGGACGCCGCCCTCGAGCCGCTCGCCCAGCGCGGCATCATCGTCGTCGAGCGCAGCAAGGTGCGGGTACGCGACCGCAACGTCCTCCGCTACTACGCGCGCTCGCTCGACCACCTCCTGGCGTCGCCCTCCCGCCGCACCCACTAGACCCCAGATGGACGCGGGCTCGAAAGCCATCTTCTACGCGCTCTCGAGGAGCGGGGCGCTGAAGCGCCTGGCCTCGACGTACGGCATGGCGACGACCGACAGCTTCGCCCGGCGCTTCATCGCCGGCGAGACCATCGAGGAAGCGGTCGACTGCGGGCGAAAGCTGCAGGCCGAGGGGATGATGCTCACGCTCGACTACCTCGGCGAGAGCGTCCGCACGATGGAGGCGGCGACCGACGCGACCCGCGAGTACGTGCGGCTGATGGAGGTCATCGTCGCGTCAGGGATCGAGCGGAACATCTCGCTCAAGGTCACCCAGCTCGGCGTCGACGTGGACCGCGCGACCTGCGTGGACAACCTGCGCCGGATCCTCGACCCGGGCGCGCGCCACGGCTTCTTCGTGCGGATCGACATGGAGGGCTCGCCGTACACCGAGGTGACGCTGGAAATATTCGAGACGCTCTGGCAGCAGGAGTACCGCAATGTCGGGGTGGCGCTCCAGTCGTACCTCTATCGCACCGAGAAGGATGTGCGGCGGATGAACGAGCTCGGGGCGCGGGTGCGGCTGGTCAAAGGCGCGTACAAGGAGCCGGCGGCGGTGGCCTACCAGAAAAAAAACGAGGTGGACGACTCGTTCATCCGGCTCGCCAGGCTGCTGCTGGACGATGGGCACTACCCGGCGATCGCGACCCACGATCCCCGGATGATCGCGCAGGTCCGCGCGCACGCGCTGGGGCGCAAGATTGCGAGCGATCGGTACGAGTTCCAGATGTTGTACGGGATCCGCCGCGACCTGCAGCGTTCCCTGCTGGCGGAAGGCTACCGGATGCGCGTCTACGTGCCCTTCGGCCGAGAGTGGTTTCCTTATTTCATGAGGCGGCTCGGCGAGCGGCCGGCCAACGTCTCATTCGTCCTCAAAGCTCTTCTGCAGGAAAAGTAGGCACCCGCCCCGCACCTCCACCATAAGTGACACCCGGGCTACCCATCAGGAAGGGAAAGTGTCCACTTCGGTTCTCAATCGGACCCTAGGCTCGTTCAAACAGTTCAGTTGCCCATGAGCTGGATCCCCTGGAGAGCGTGTCTGGGACAGGACAATCAGCCCCTCCAACCGCTGTAAGTGGTTGCGTCTAAAAGGACGGGCCCCACACCCCATCCGAATGGCATTTCTCTTGAAATAGTCGGGCTGTGTTCGGAGAAAGCGCCCCGCTCGTTAGGACATTAGCAAACGTCCTACTCGGCGGGGGCCATAAGGGGGACTCGGCAATGTTTACGGATAATACGCAGCTTGTAACCAACGCACCGTCAACCACCGACAGCGTCGTCGCGCGCGGCTTGAACCAGGTGCAGCAGTTCATCTGCGGCCTGCACGGCCACGACGCGCTGCTCCATTTCGAGGGCCGCCGGATGTCGCTGCAGTGCACCTCGTGCGGCTACGAAACGCCCGGCTGGGACCTGAACAAGGAATCGGCCCAGGCTGATTCGCAGCCGGCGCCACGCCAGATCCGGTGGCCGCTGCTCGGCGAGCGTCGCGTCGCGTAACCGGCGGGTCCACAGGACCCGCCCTACGATGGATCCCCCCGGATTCCTGCACGTAGGCCGGGTCTTTAGACCCGGCGTCACCCTCCGGTAAAGGCGCGCGCCAGCGAGGCGAGCGCGTCGCGACACGAACGAACCTCATCGATCCGCACGTACTCTTCGGCGCTGTGAAGGCCCGCCCCGCCCGGCCCGAACAGGACCGATGGAATGCCTGCCGCGCCGAGAATCGCCGCATCCGTCCAGAACGTCATTCCGACCCGCCGGGTGGAGCGCCCGCTCGACGCGGCCGCATCCGCGAGCAACGCCGGCAGCCGGTCACCCGCATCGATCTCATACGCGTCCCGTCCGAAGGAGGCGCGAGCCGTGCCTTCAAACTCGGGGTCCTCGGCGCGAAGGATCGCGAGGATCTCCTCCACCTCAACCAATGCCGCATCCGAGGCCTCGCCAGGAAGTGTCCTGCGCTCGAGCTGGAGCGCACAGCGATCGGGATAGCTACTCAGCTCATGCCCGCCGCCAATAACCGAGGCGTGAAGGGATCCCGTCCCCAGCAGCGCGTGGGCGCTGCGCGCTTGAAGCCGTCGATCGAGCGCCTCGAGACGATGCAGCACCCGGCCCATCCGGAGGATCGCATCGCGCCCGTCAAAGGGGCGGCTGCCATGCGCGGCCCGTCCGCGGGTCTCCACCTCGAGCCACTGAAAACCCTTGTGCGCAATCGCGACATCGAGGTCGGTTGGCTCGGTCACGACCGCCCCGTCGGCGCGCCAGGTGGCGACCAGGGCTTCCGCGCCGATGCTGGCGTGTTCCTCGTCAACCACCGCGGCCACGATCACCCGGCCGCGCGCCAGGCCGCCGCTTTCGGCCAGCAGCCGCACGGCGCCAATCATCGCCGCGACGCCCCCCTTCATGTCCTGGCTGCCGCGGCCGTAGAGACGTCCATCGCGCTCGATCGCGTCAAAGGGTCGCGTCATGCCGGTGACGCCGACGGTGTCGGTGTGGCCGCAGAACATCAGGACCGGCCCTGGACTGCGTCCTTCGAGCACCGCGACGACGTTGGGACGGCCTGGGGCGACCTCGGTCACGTCCACGCTCAAGCCAATCGAGACGCACTCGACGGCGATCCGCTTCGCGACCTCGGCTTCACCGCGCGCGCCGGGGACCAGCGCCGGATTCACGGAGTCGATGGCGACGAGATCGCGCAGGAGATCGAGGGTGTGATCAGCCATGGCAGCGGGGAAATGACGCACAATCATCGTGCATGTCGGTGGACCTTGCGAGAGAGATCGCACTGGCGGCCAGGGACGCGGGCGGGCGCGCGCTTGTCGTCGGCGGCTGGGTCCGCGACCGTCTGAGGGGCCATCCCTCGAAAGACGTCGACGTCGAGATGTTCGGCATCCCGCAGGACCGCCTCCCCGGGCTGATCGCGCGGTTTGGCAGGGTGGAAGCCGTGGGAGAGAGCTTCGCGGTCTACAAGCTGGTCGCGCCTGGCGCTGACTCCGTCATCGACGTCGCACTGCCCCGCCGCGAGTCCAAGAAGGGGCGAGGCCACAAGGGATTCGAGGTTCACGGCGATCCGTTGATGTCAGTCGCGGACGCGGCACGCCGCCGCGACTTCACGATCAACGCGATCTCCTGGGACCCGTTGACGGAGGGGTTCGAAGATCCGTTCGACGGCCGCGCCGACCTCGCGCGGCAGCTCCTGCGGGCCGTCGATCCGCAGACGTTTGGCGACGACAGCCTGCGCGTCCTCCGCGCCGTCCAGTTCGCGGCGCGCTTCGAGTACTCGCTCGACGACGGCACGGCAGCGCTGTGCCGGGCGATCCCCCTCGACGATCTCCCGGCCGAGCGGATCTGGGGTGAGATCGAAAAGCTGCTGCTGCACGCCGAGCGCCCCTCCATCGGCTTCGCGCTCGCGCTCGCGCTCGATGTCGTCGACCGCGTGCTGCCGGAGCTGAGACCGCTCGCCGGCTGCGAGCAGGAGCCCGAGTGGCATCCCGAAGGCGACGTCTGGACGCACACGCTGATGGTGATCGACCAGGCGCGTGCGCTGAACGGCGATCTCGATCGTGCGCGCCTCATCACCGTCATGCTCGGGGCGGTGTGCCACGACCTCGGCAAGCCGGCGACGACCAGGGTGATCGACGGCCGCATCCGCTCGCTCGACCACGAAGAAGCGGGCGTCGCCCCGACGCTCACCCTGCTCGACCGGCTGAACGTGCACACCATCGACGGATTCGACGTCCGCCGCCAGGTGGTCGGACTGGTCGCCCATCACCTGAAGCCGGGGATGTTCTGCAAGGCCGGGAACGTCGGCGATGGGGCGTTCCGCCGCCTCTCGCAGAAAGTGGACCTTGAGCTGCTCGCCCGCGTGGCGCGCGCCGACTGCCGCGGACGCACCGGCGACTTCGACTGCTCGGCGATGGACTGGTTCATCGAACGCGCGCGGGCGCTCGGCGTCCAGCACCAGCCGCCGGCGCCGCTGCTGCTTGGACGGCACCTGCTGGCGATCGGCCTCTCACCCGGGCCCCAGGTCGGCGAGATCCTGAGGCAGGTCTACGAGAGGCAGCTTGACGGGGAGATTGAAACCGTCGAGGAGGCGATCGCCGCAGCGACACGGATCACAGGAAGCGCGCGTGATCCTCAGCCGACACGTTCCCCCCGGAGATAACCGCCACGGTCCCCGGCGCGATCGTCCCGGCCGATCGAAGGACCGCGGCCACGCTCGTCGCCCCGCTCGGCTCCACGATCATGTTCGCCTCGAGGAAGAGCCAGGCGACCGCCGCGGCGATCTCGGCGTCATCCACCGTGACCAGCTCGTCGACATGCGCCTGCACGTGCGCGAACGTGAGATCGCCAGGGCGGAGTGGCAGCAAGCCGTCGGCGATGCTCGAGGTCTTCTCGAGGGTCACGGGATGGCCGGCCGCGCGCGAGGCCGTCATCTTGGCCGCCCCGGTGGGCTCCACGCCGACGACGCGCACGTCGGGCCTGGCGCCCTTGATCGCCGCGGCCACGCCGGAGATGAGGCCGCCTCCCCCCATCGGCACGTACACCGCCGCGACGTCCGGGCGCTGCTCGAGGATCTCCAGCCCGACGGTGCCGGCGCCCTCGATGATCCACGGGTGATCGAATGGCGGCACCATCGTCAGGCCACGGGCCGCCATTTCGGACTCCGCGCGGACCTTGCGATCGATCGAGGTGGTGCCGGCGAAGATCACCTCGCCCCCGTAGCGCCGGACCCCCTCGACCTTCACGCGAGGAGCGGTCTCGGGCATGACGATGACGGCGGGGATGCCGAGGAGCTGGGCGGCAAGCGCCACCGCCTGGCCATGATTGCCGGATGAATAGGTGATCACGCCGGCGGCCCGCGCGGCGGGATCGAGCTGCGCGAGCATGTTCGCAGCGCCCCGCATCTTGAATGCGCCCATCGGTTGCAGGTTTTCGCACTTCACGGCGAAGGCAGGCGCGACCTCGACCAGCGGCGTGTAGTTCGCGATGCCGCGGATGCGTTCGGCAGCAGCGCGGATCTCAGCGAGCGACACGAGAGACCTCAATGGCTGTCCTAATTTGTTCCGGCCGCGCGTGGCCGCGCGAACTGCTCGTTCGGGTTGTAGGTCGGCAGCTCCGGGGCGTTGGCGATGTTCCACCCGAGCTCCGCGAGGAAGCGCATGTCCTCGACGGCACCCGCGTAGTCCCAGTTCGCTTTGATCTCGTCGCTCGGCTGGTGATAGTCCTTCTCGTTGTACTCGTCACGCAGCGTTTTTGCGAACGCCGGATCCCGGCCGACGAACTGCGTCGGCTCGCTCAGTGACACCGCCGGGATGCCCGCCTTCGCCAGCGGGAAGTGATCGGATCGGAAGAAGTACCCGCGCCCTGGCTCTGGATCGGGACCGACCACGCGTCCGCGCTCCATCGCCAGTTGCGCGGCCAGCCCTCCGAGCGTGGACCGCTCCGCTCCGAGCAGCACGATGTCCTTGGACGGGCCCGCCAGGTTCAGCGAATCGATGTTGATGTTGCCCGCCCAGGCGCCGGCCGGAAGCACCGGCTGCGAGGCGAAGTACTCGGCGCCAAGCAGGCCCGATTCCTCCGCGGTCGGAAAGACGATGTAGATCGAGCGGGCCGGGCCTCCGGGCGTCCGTGCCAGCGCTTGCGCGATCTCGAGCGTCCCCGCGAGGCCGGAGGCGTTGTCGATGGCGCCATTGAAGATGCGATCGGCGTCGGCGCTTTCTCCCGGAGCGGCCTGCCGCATCCCAAGGTGGTCGTAATGTGAGGTGTAGATCACCGCCTGCTGCGGGTTGCGTCCCTTCAGCACGCCAATCACGTTCGGCGACGATTTCTGTTCGACCTTCTGGTTGAGCGTGGCCGACGCCTGGATCCCGAGCGGAGCCGGCCTGGCGCCGCGCATCACCGCCGCCGATCGAAGCGCGTCGAGATCCTGCCCGCCTCGCTTCGCGATCTCGCGCGCCGCGCGATCGGTCACCCACGCCTTGAGCCCGAGTGTCGGCGCGCCTGCCGACGCCGGAATCGAGTACTGGGTGCCGCTCCACGACGACTGCACGACCTGCCACGGGTAGGTGGCGGATTCGTCCGTATGAATGAGGATCGCGCCCGCTGCGCCCTGCCGCGCGGCTTCCTCGAACTTGTAGGTCCAGCGGCCGTAGTAGGTCAGCGCGGCGCCGCCAAACAGCTCGGGCTCCCCCGACGGCGCGGGCGGATCGTTCACCATGATGAGCGCGACCTTGCCCTTCATGTCGGTGCCCGCGTAGTCGTTCCAGTCGTACTCGGGGGCGACGATGCCGTGGCCCACGAACACAATCTCCCCTCCTGCGTTCACCCGCGGCTCCTGCACGCCGCTGAATGCCACGACATCGTCGAGGTACTTGAACGGCGCGCCTGGCCCCGCGGAGAGCGTGAACGAGGGGTCGACCACCGACTCGACGATGGAGACGTCCTGGAAGTAGGTGCCGTTGCCGGCTCCCGGTTCGAAGCCGAGCAGTGCGAGCTGCGCGGCGAGGTAGTTGGCGGCCAGTTGTCCTCCCCGTGTGGAAGGCGCGCGTCCTTCCAGGAGGTCATCGGCGAGGAATTTCAGGTGTGCGGCGATGTCCTCGCCTCGAATCTCATCGAGCGCCAGGCCCCCGGCTGATGCGGCCAGCGCGGGGCGCGGGCTGCCGGGCCGTTCCTGCCCCACGAGAACGGCAGCAATTACGACAATCACGATCCCGGCGAGCCAGAACGTCGTTCGCATGTCGACAGTATAGATGCGGCCCAACGTGCGCCGGAATCCTGTTTGCAGTCCTTAATGCGTGCCTGACTCGACCGCAAAGTCGGAGGAAGACCAGAAGCCCGCTTCGCTGAGCTCGACAGATCGCCCTACAGATCAGCGCGGCGGGCAGGTCGCGCAGTTCGCGAGTCCCCATCGCGAGCTCAACGACCGCCTGCTCTCAGAGCTCATCGATGCGGTCAAAGGCGTGCTCCGCAAGGAGAGCAGCGACAAGCTGCGTGACGTCTACCTGATTGGCGACATCGAGAAAGACACCGCGCGGACCGCCATCGAGCGCCTCCGCGAACTGGCCAACGAGAACACCCGTCCCATCACCATCTACATCAACAGCGCGGGTGGCAACGTCACCGACGGCCTGGCGATCCACGACGCCATCCGGGAGATCGTGCGCCGCGGCGTCCAGGTGACGATCGTCGTACAGGGCATGGCCTACTCGATGGGATCGGTCGTGCTGCAGGCGGCCAGCGAGGGCCGGCGGCTCGCCCAGCCGCACGCATGGATCATGATTCACGAGCCGGCGAAATGGGCGGGCTGGCAGTCGACGTCAGCCGCCGCGCAGCATCTCGATCGGCTCAAGCAGATGCAGAAGCAGATCTACAACATCATGGCGGCGCGATCCGGCAAGTCGCTGCAGAAAATCATCCGCGACACCAAGCGGACCGACTACTACCTGGACGCGACGATGGCGCTCGAGTACGGGTTGGTGGACGGGATCGTGGAAAGTTAGAGGCCCGGGGCTACGAGGTCGGCCTCACGCCGCGGCGCGGGCGGTGCGGAATTCTTCGGTCAGCCTCGCGACGTTACCAGCCACCGAATGCAGCGACGGCGCCCAGCCAAGCGCGCGCGCGCGCGGGCTCCGTACGATCTGGTTGAGCGCGAGCGCGTCAGCGTAGTCGCCAAGCTTCTTGCGGGCTTCCGCGATCGGCATGTGCCGGATGTCGGGCCGCATCTTCGCCTGACGGGCGATCGCTTCAACGATGTCGTCAACGCGCTCGTCGGCTTCGTCATTGGCGTGGAACACGCCGGAGGCGTCCGGGTTGGTCGCGATCTTCAGGTATAAATCGGCCAAATCCCGGTCATATACGCACGGCCAGTGATTCTGGCCGTCGCCGATGACACGGACCAGCCCGTTGGCCGCGTCCTTCAGCAGGTCGCCGACGATGCCCCTGGCGCCGCCGTAGACGATGCCGGGACGAATCACCGCGGTCCTGAGCGCGCGGCCTCGGCCCGCGTCGAGCACGAGCTTTTCGTGCTCGGGACGCCACGCGATCCATGGCGTCGGACGCACCGGCGCATCCTCGGCCGCCTGTCCGGTGGTGTTTCCCAGGACCCAGACGCCGGATGTGTACACCACGCTGATCGGCTGCCCGGTGGAGGTGCGCCGGATGGCCGCGCCGAGCAGCGCTTCGATGCCCTGGCGATCGACCTTCTGGCCGCGCTTCGAATACTCGTACGCCGTGTGGATGATGCTGTCGGAATTCTCGGCGGCCGCCGCGTACGACGCCGGCTTCGCGAGCTCGCCGAGGATCGGCTTGACGCCGCGCAGCGCGACGCGCTCCGCTTTCTCGGGATCGCGGACGAGCGCGGTGACGTCGTGCCCCGCGCGCACGAGCGCCTCGAGCACGGCCGATCCGATGTAACCCGTGGCCCCGGTCAGGAAGATCCGCATGCGAGGTCGCCCATTGTAGCTGATCGCCCACTACAATGCCCCCGGACGGATGGCACGCGACACGCTGATCGATTTCTTCCGCGATCTCATCGCGATTCGCGGAGAGTTTCTCGTATATGACGCCGGTTACCGGCGGCGGAGCCACACCTACGAGGACGTGGGGCGCGCGGCGCGCGCATTTGCCGCCAGGCTGGCCGCCGCCGGCGTGCGGAAAGACGACAAGGTTGTCTTCTGGGGCGAGAACCGCCCGGAATGGATCGCCTGTTACTGGGGCTGCCTCATTTCGGGCGTCGTGGTCGTGCCGATCGACTATCGCTCGTCCGCCGATTTCGTGTCGAAGGTCAGGTCGCTCGTCGACGCCCGTGTCGTGCTGACCGGCGACGACATTCCCGGTATCCCCGCGACGCTTGATCTCGGCCGCGCAGAGCGGTGGGCGTTCTCGGACGTCGACTGGCGCGGCGACGGTCCGATGCCGGCGGTCGCCACCTCGCGAGACGACATCATCCAGATCATTTTTACGTCGGGGGCCACCGCTGAACCAAAGGGCGTGGTCATCCGTCACCGCAACGTGCTCGCGAACATCGTGCCGGTCGAGAACGAGATCGCGAAATACCGTGGCTATGCGCGGCCGGTGCGCCCACTACGGTTCGTCAACCTGCTGCCCCTCAGCCACATGTTCGGCCAGTCGATGGCCACCAACATCCCGCCGATGGTTCGCGGCACGGTCATCTTCACCAAGACCTTCAACCCCTACGACATCATCAGGCTGATCAGGATGCGGCGGGTGTCGGTGCTGGTGTGCGTCCCGAAAATCCTGGACGTGCTCCGCGAGCACGTCCTGCGCGCGTTCCCCGAATCCGCGGAGGCACCGCCGGCGGGCATCTCGATCCCGGGCCGCTGGTGGCGGTATCGGCGGATCCATCGCGCGTTGGGCCTGAAATTCTGGTCATTTGTCGTCGGGGCCGCCCCGCTCGCGCCCGACCTCGAGGAGTTCTGGCGGCGCATGGGGTTCCTGGTCATCCAGGGCTATGGGCTGACCGAAACAGCGCCGATCGTCACCCTGAATCACCCGTTCAAAACGAGCAAGGGGTCGGTCGGGACGCCGATCGCCGGCGTCGAGGTGCGGATCGCCGAGGACGGCGAGATTCTCGTCCGCGGCGAAAACGTCACGACTGGATACTTTTCAACTCCCAACTCCCAACTCCCAACTCCCAAAGACCAAAGACCAGAGACCAAAGACAGTCCGATCGACGCCGACGGCTGGCTTCATACCGGCGACATCGGCGAGAGCGACGCGCAGGGGCGCCTGTTCATCAAGGGGCGCAAGAAGGAAATGATCGTCACGCCCGAGGGGCTCAACGTCTACCCCGAGGACGTCGAACGCGTGCTGAACGAGATGCCGGGCGTGCGCGAGGCGGCAGTCGTCGGGGTCGCGGAAGGCGCCGAGGAGCGCGTGCATGCGGTGGTGGCGCTGCATCCTGGCGCCGACGTCGATGCGATCATCCGCGAGGCGAACGCCCGCCTGCAGGATCACCAGCGGATCAGGGCCGCGTCGGTCTGGCCCTCGAGCGAGCTGCCGCGCACCGAGGGCACGCGCAAGCTGAAACGCCGCGCCATCCGGGACTGGGTGGCGTCGGGAGGCCAGCCGCTCGCCGCCGCGGTCGGCGACTCGCTCGAGTCGCTGGTGGCGCGCTACGCGCGCGGCCGCAGCGTCAGCAGCGCGACGACGCTCGAAGAGCTCGGCCTCAGTTCGCTCGATCGCGTCGAGCTGATGGTGGCGCTCGAAGATCGCTTCCAGACCCGACTCGACGAGGGGCGCTTCGCGGGGGCAGGCAGCATCGCCGATCTGAAGCAGCTGGTCGAACAGCCGTCCGCGTCCGACGACGTCGACGAGCCGGTGGAGTTTCCGTCTTGGAATCGCACCTGGCCGGTGCGCATCGTCCGCACGCTGTCGCTCGCCACCTGGATCCTGCCGCTCGCGCGCGTGTTCGCGCACACGCGGGTGGAAGGCCTCGAGCACCTGAAGACGCTCGAAGGCCCGGTGCTCTTCGCGTCCAATCACCAGAGCCACATGGACGTGCCGGTGCTGCTCGGAGCGCTGCCGGGGCGGTGGCGGGCCCGGCTCGCAACGGCGATGCTGAAGGAGTTTTTCAAGCCGCACTTCAACCCCGCCGCCTACACCTGGCGGCAATGGTTCACCAACTCGTTGAACTACTACCTGGCGTGCTTCTACTTCAACACCTTCCCGATTCCGCAGCGCGAGGCGGGCGCGCGGCAGACGCTCCAGTACATGGGAGAGCTGACGAGCCGCGGATGGTCGGTGCTGATTTTTCCCGAAGGCGAGCGCGCGGTCACCGGGGCGATCAAGCCGTTCCGCGGAGGCATCGGGATGATCGCCTCTCGACTCGAACTGCCGGTGGTGCCCGTGCGGCTCGACGGCGTCGATCGGATCCTGCCACTGGGCTCGCAACTGATCCGTCCAGGCCGCGTTCGAGTGGCCTTCGGCGCACCGTTGCGCCTGCGCGGCGACGACTACTCCGCCCTCGCCGCGCAGGTGGAAGCGGCGGTCAAGGGACTATGAGGTGTGGGTAACTCGTTTCCACGCGGCATGTTGCGCGGATCCGCAACTTACAGCATTTGTTAGACTTGCGCTGAAAACGTCCGTGTGGCACACTCATTGCTAGATTGCGCGAAAGGATGAGCTGTTGAGCAAGGACGATCTGATTGATATGCAAGGGACCGTCGTGGCGGTCCACTCCGGCGGGCTTTACCGAGTGCAGTGCGACGCGGGCCATGAAGTGCTCGCCCAGTTGAGTGGCCGTATGCGGCGTTTCAGGATCAAGGTCGTCCCCGGCGACCGCGTCACCGTCGGCGTTTCCCCATACGACCCGGTCCGCGGCATCATCACCTTCCGAGCCAGATAACCGCCTTGAAACCAGCAACCAGTCATCCTTCACGACGACCCAGCCGGGGCGGTGCGCCGCGCCGGCGGAGCGGCGGCGGTGGAGGCGGCGGTGGTCATCGCGCCCCTCGTCCGGCGGCTGAGCCCGTCGCGCTCACCTACGAACTCTCCGTCTTCGACCCGGCGCCAATCGCCTTCGCGACGCTGGGCCTCGACGAACGGCTGCTCAGCGGCATCCGCGATCTCGGGTGGAGCGACACCCGCTCCGTCCAGAGCGGCGTGATCCCGCTGGCGCTGGCCGGCAACGACGTCATCGGGTGCGCGGAGACCGGCACCGGCAAGACCGCTGCGTTCCTGATCCCGATCCTGCAGCGCTTCCTCAAGGAAGGCCCGCGGGCGGCGCAGACCCGCGCGCTGGTACTGGCGCCGACCCGCGAGCTCGCGGTGCAGATCGAGGACCAGGTCCAGGGCCTGACGTATCACTCCAAGATTTCCAGCATCGCCGTCTACGGCGGCGTGCCGATGGACCAGCAGGAGTTCGCCCTCAAGAACGGCGTCGACATCATCGTCGCCACGCCGGGCCGCCTGATGGACCACATGCGGCACGACTCGGTGAAGTTCGACGGCCTCGAAGTGCTCGTGCTCGACGAAGCCGACCGCATGCTCGACATGGGCTTCTGGCCCGACGTGCAGCGGATCCTCGCGGCGCTGCCGAAGGTGCGCCAGACGCTGCTGTTCTCGGCCACCATGCCGGGCGAAGTGATGAAGCTGACGAAAGACTTCCTGAGCGACCCGAAATACGTGCAGGTCGGCCGCCGGGGCGGTCCCGCGGCCACCATCTCACACGCGATCCAGACGGTGGCCGCCGCCGAGAAGACGCAGTGGCTCGCGCGCTGGCTGCGCGACGAGGCGACGGGTCCGGTGCTGGTGTTCTGCCGGACGAAGATTGGCGCCGAGAAGCTCGCGACGCGCTTGACCGGGATGGGCATCCGCACGGCGGCGCTGCATGCCGATCGCACGCAGCAGCAGCGCATGTCGGCGGTGGAAGGATTCAGGACCGGCACCTACCCGGTGCTGGTGGCCACGGACGTGGCGGCGCGCGGCCTCGACATCGACGGCATCGCGCACGTCGTCAACTACGAGGTGCCTGATACGCCCGAGGCGTATGTGCATCGCGTCGGCCGGACCGGCCGCGCGGAAACAACGGGGAGCGCGCTCACGCTGGTCGCCCCCGAGGAAGTGCGTGCGCTGCGCGCGCTGGAGAAGGCCGTTGGGGTACAACTTGAATAACGCGTTCTCGCCGTTCTCGCCGCCCGGCGTGGCCCAACCCACGCAGGCGGAGCCGACGGCATCGCCCACCCCCTCGACCTCGCCGTCGGTACCAACGATGTCGCCGTCCTCGCCGTCCTCGATGTCGCCGTCGCCGTCGCCCGCTGTGCTGCCTTCCGTGTCGTCGCCCTCAGGGCCGCCGTCGGTATCGCCTTCGGGATCAGCGGCCTCCGTATCAGCACTCTCGCCGATGTCTCCCGGCGTCAAGGAAGCGCCGGCGCCCGCGACCTCCGACGTTCCCGCGTCAGCAGCGTTCGTGCGCTTCCGCTCATGCCGCTGGATGCAGCCGATCGAAGCCGGCAACCAGGAGTTCTGCACGCACCGCGAGGTCAAGCCGTACGCGGGAACCACCGGGTTCGACGCCGATGCGTGGTGCCCCGAGTGCCAGTACTACAAGCTGCGCCGCGCCCCCAAGAAGCGCTCGCCCTCCGACGACTACACCTACTAGCCTCAAAAAACGCGTAGGTAAAAAAGTCAAAGGGTAAAGGTCAAATCACGCAAAGGCAGCGATTGCGTTGACCTTTTACCCTTTACCTTTTACCTTTTACTTACGATCGTCTGTTTAGATCGTCTGCCGCACGCCGACGCTCTCGCGTGGCTTCTCGAGGCCCAGTTTCCGGTCGAGACTCCACTTCCCCGCGCCGAGCAGCGCGAGCGCGATCAGCCCCATGGCCGCGTCCACCGGGTGCGCCCTGCCGCCGCCGAGGCTTCCCGCCGTCACCACGTTCTGCACCGCCGCGATGAACAACACGAAGGTCAGCACCAGGCTGGTCGGACGCACGAACAGTCCGATGATCAGCAGGATGCCGCCGACGAATTCCGTGAACCCGGCCATGAAACCCCAGAACATCGGGGCGAACGTGATCCCGATGTTCCCCATCGCGCGCCCCAGCGGCTCCCAGCGTTCGGGTCCCTCGAGGAGCTTCGGCAGGCCGTGCGAGAAGACCTGCGTGAGGCCCAGTCCGATGCGCAGGACGATGGGAGCGTTGTCGCTGTAGTTCGCCAGGAATTTGAACAGCATGTGCAGTCGTGTCCCTTCACCGTGCCGAGCAGGGCTCGGGCTTGAATGAAGCTCCTTGCGGGAGCTTCTTGAAATGGGTGCTCTGGACGAACGGCTCCCGTAGATTTTCGGGATCCTTCACTTCGGTGACGATGGTCATCCACGTGTCGGCATTCGGCGCCGTCATGCGGTGGTAGTACTCGGTCATGGTCGTGCCCCCGCTGTAGGGCACGCCATTCTTCCGCAGGTAGCCGGGCCGCAGGCGGCTCGTGACGACCCTCAGTTCACCGGTCCGTGGCGGGTTGAGCGTGTACTGCCACTCCGCAACCGACTGGCCCTGCCACGAGGGCTCGCCTGCCGGGGGCGGGGCGCCGAAATGGAACAGGCGGCTCTGGTTCCCGGCCTCCAGCTCCATCTTCATCGTCCGGTCATCCTGCCAGCTGACGCGCATGCGGCCGGGCACGCGCGTGATCGCCGCGGCCCCGTAGGCCCTGCACTGCTCCCCGGCCGCCTCGTCTTTCGCCGGATCCCACGCGTCGGCCAGCTTGCGCGCCGCCGGCGTGAGCGGAATGCGCAGGTAGTCCCCCTTGCGCGGCGTGACCATGCGCTGCGCCCAGTCTTCGCTGATCACCGACACCCAGGTGCCGGTCAGATCGATCGCCGCTGCCGCGCGCGGCGTCGGCGGCGGCCCCGCCGGCGCGCCCTGGCCCCGCTGCGCGCCAGCGCTCGCCGGCAGCAGCAGCAGCAAGAACACTGCGATCGGCGCGCGATGCATCAGTCGACCACCTCACCGGCTCTCGTGCCCCATCCGAATCCGTCGGAGGCGCGCTTGATGGTGACCATGTGCAGCTTGTGGTCGTTCGGCGTGCGTGACGGGCTGGCAGTGATCGTGACGATGTCGCCGTACTTCAGCGTCGTCCGGGTCACACCCTGGAATGTCAGCTGACCGGCGCCGCCCCACTCGATCGACCAGCGGTGCACCACGCCCTTCTCATCGGGCGCTTCGACGTGCACGAAGGTGTGAGGGTTGCGGAACTGAATCTGCACCAGCGTGCCTTCGATCGTGACTTTCTTGCTCGTGTCGTACTGGGCCGCCTGGGAGTGGTGCGCGTACGCCGTCATGCCCGACAACCATGCCCCGCCCAGAACGACAAGTGCGAGTTTACGTGTCATGAGATGTTCCTTCTGAAAACACTACTTGTCCTGCTTCCCGCTGAGGGTCTGGTAGACGGCGTCGATGAACCTGTCGGGCGACCCGTAGATGCCGTCGAAATCCAGCGTGGGCCTGGCGGCCTTGACCTGCGCCAGGGTCTTGCCGTCCTTCTTCATGTCCTGGATGCGATCGCTCACGACCTCGATCATGTTCCGGTAGATCGCGACGTCGGCGGTGTCGCCGATGCGTCCGTGCCCGCCGACGATCATCGTGCCGCCCTGGTGCCGGTACTCCGGGAAGGCGATGTCGATGATCTTGTTCAGGCCGTCGAGCATGCCCTGGACCGTGCCGCCCCTGGCGACGTCGATGTTCGGGTAGCGGCCGGGCGTGTAGAGATCGCCGGCGCTGATCACGTCTGAATACCGGAAGTGCACGATGGTGTCGGCGTCGGTGTTGGCCGCGGGCACATGGTACATCTGGATGCCTTCACCGTTGATGTACTGGCTCATCTTGTAGGTCGGGATGTAGTAGGTTTCCGTCGGCCACGCCGCTTCGGGATATTTCCCGAGCGTCATCCGCTTCAGCATGTTCTCGTGCCCGATCACCGTCGCGGTGGGCCGCTCGCCGACCAGTCGACCCGCTTCGCCGCCGTTGTAGGTCGTGCCTGCCGCGGCGATCTTCGGCGTGCCGCCGTTGTGATCGGCGTCGACGGTGGTCTGGATGATCCAGCGAATCGGCTTGAGCGGCTTCGGCGAGGCAATCACCGCGTTGTAGGAAGGGCCCGCCCACCCGAACGGCAGGAACGGCCCGAGGCTTCCCGCCGGGTAGCAGTTCGGCCCCACGCAGGTCGTCAGCGGCGCCGCTGACGCGGCCATCATGCGGCCGACTTCCGTGACCTTCGCGAGCACCTTGTCGGCCATCGCGGCAGAACCGGTGTCCACCAGGAGCAGGCCGTCGACTCCGGCGGACACCGTCACGTTGCTGCCCGCGCCCACCACGACGAACACGTTTCCCCGGATCGGCATCGCCTGCAGCTCGGCTCCGGCCTGCTGCGCGTAGGTGAGCGCCCCGGCGGCGGCGACGGCGGCGGCGGTCAGCATCGCGGCGACCCGCAGCATCGAGGTGGTCTGCATAGGAGAATCCTTCCGTGTCAATTCGTCGATGCCTTGGGCACGGGCAGGGTCTTCAGCTTCTCCCGGTACTCCGGATACATCGTCGCGGCGCCGCCCTTGATCGCTTCGAGCGGGATACCCTGCTTCTTCGCGGCGTCCTCGATGTACGGGTTCTTCCCGGGCAGGAAGTGCGGGAAGCCTTCCTGGACGTTCTCGACGCCTACGGTGCAGGGAAAATACGGCAGCTCCTGGTGGACGTTGCGGCGGAAGCTGATCGACTGCAGGTGCGGCTCGTCCATGTAGACCGGATCGTCGAGCAGCGTCGTGACGGTCATGATGTCGCCGTCCAGCATCAGGTACTCGGTGACCTTCGCCTTCTCGCTGAACATCGCGGTGTTGGCGCGGATGTAGCTCTCCTTCAGGTGGGTGGTCGTGATGACGAGGGTGTTGCCGTCGAACCTGGCGGTGGAGAATCCCGCCCACGTGTGCGGCGCCCATTCCGGAGGATGCGGCCGGCCGTCCATGTAGATCGGGCGGTCGGGCGCGCGGAAGAACTGCACGTGGTACGCGACCATGTCGCGCGAGATGGGGTCGTTCTCCTTGGTGATGCGGAGCCCGCCGCCGTAGAACCAGTTGTAGACGCCGGGATGCGGCCGGCACACGAACTCGGGAATCGACCAGTCCGAGATATCCCCCGTGTCCGCGCGCATGCGCCCCGCCGCGTTGTACGGCAAGCCGGAGTAGTCGTAGAGATCGGCCGTGAAGCCAATCTCGTGGGCGATCTCGGTCCACTCGCCGCTGAAGTCGGTGGTCTGGAGGGTCGTGGTGAACGCCGCCTGGCCGAACGCCGGGACGCTGAGCGCCATCGTGATCAGTAAGCAGCCGACGCCCGTCGCCGCCGCGCGAGTGATGCTAGACATGTGCCCTCCGAGAAACCGTGCAGACGGGGTTCAGCGGCGCGGCAGCTCGACTCGATCCCACACGACGTGGCCATTGTCGCGGTCGCCGGCGAAATTGGTCCAGACCAGCGTCCTGCCGTCGGGGGACACGCGGTACATCACGCGCTCGTCGATGACGCCCTTGGTCGAACGCTCGCGATAGAGCGTGTTGCGATCGACCAGCCACATCGCGACCGTCTGCCCCAACCCGTTGGGTCCCTGCGGATCCTTGTAGATATTCTTTCCGTCGAGCTTAAACCAGTACTCGCGACCGTCGTCAGTGAACTTGGTCTTGTAGCTGTCGTCCTTCGGCGGGTAGAAGAGGAACGTCTCAGTCCTGATGCCGCCGTCCACCGCCGTGTAGATCGTCATCCCGGTATCCTTGAAACGGCCCGCCGCCTTCATGCCGGGATCGGATTTCTCGAAATTGATCCGCCAGGCGCCGATGATCGGCAGCTTCGACGGGTCGGTCTTCTCGGCCGCAACCCGGTAACTGCCGATGAAGCCGGCCGGCGGGGCCTCGGGCATGGGGCCGGCCTGGCCGCGCTGACCCGACACCGGCGCCCCGTACAACAGCACTGACGCCATCACTGTCGAGACCACGGCGAGACCACGCGTCATTCTGCTCATCGCTCTCTCCTGAATCAGTTACCGGCGGGGGAAGTGACCTGGACGGCCGGGAGCCGTGCACCTGTCGCG
Source organism: Acidobacteriota bacterium (assembly GCA_947465645.1). Next base: position 107,076 of record CANIBQ010000004.1, read on the forward strand.
CACGCCCGACCGTGTTGAACCGCTCGACGATGTGCGCGGCGCCGCCAGCATCACCGGTGCAGCAGCGGCCAGCACGACGCGCGCTGGCATGTCCATGCTTACTTGGGGAGGGGCTTCTCGCCGTGCGACATGTCGTAGACGTTCTTCAGGTGGATCAGGTCGACGTTGCCCTCATGGCACGTGTCCTCGCCGTCGAAGTTGTGGTTCAGCGCCCGGCGCAGCAGCGGCGTGGTCGACTTGATCGTCCACGGCTGCGTGAAGACCTTCGGGTCGTTGATCGTCATCGTCCAGTTGATGGTGTTCGAGTCGGTCATCGTGAAGCGCTCGACCAGGTGCGCATCGGCGCTGTAGAAATCCCCGCCCAGCGCCATCCGCGTCTTGCCGTTGAAATTCCTCGTCTCGACGACCAGCGTGTCGCCTTCCCACCGGCCGATCGAGTCGCCAAGCCACAGGCGAATGCCCTGCGGCAGATGCTGCTTCCGGTCCAGCGGGATGATGCGGGTGATGTGCTGGGTGTCGTTGATGATGAAGTTGTTCCCGGAAAACATGAACTCCTTCGCGAACTGGTGGGTGCGGCCGATGTCGTAGAACTCGCAATGGCCCACCGGGTCCTCGTAGCCATTTGCGTCGTCGCGCCGGCGGTCGCGCTCGGCCAGCGACCAGGGCTGGTAGGGAATGATGCCGTTGGGCGGATCGATGATCAGCGTCTTGCCCGCTTGAATCCCGAATCCCCCCGGGTGGTCTTCGAGGATCACGGTGTTGTGCAGCACCCCCGCGGATCCATCCCAGTAACCGCTCAGATCGGGCTTGCCGTCAGACCTTCGCGGCACCGGCCCCGTGGGTGCCGGGGGTGGGGGGAGTCGCCGGCCCGGCGCCTGCGCATCGGGGCCGGAGGAGCCAATCGGCTCCTGCGGCCGTTGCTGCTGCGCAGGAGTCGTGGCGGCGAGGATGACGAACAGCGCGGTGAACGATGACAGGAAGCGGTTGCTGGTGCTCATGCTCAAATCCTCGTCACTGAATGACGTCAAAGTCTCTGGGCCACGCGTGGTGGATGCCCAGGTCGTCCAGCATGTTCGTGCACTCGTAGTCGAGCAGCCCGACGTCCTTCTGGCGCTGGAGGGTCATCCTGATGGTCCACGGGCGCGTGAACACCTTCGGGTCGGTCATCGTCGCTTCGTACTGCAGCGTGTCGGCGTTGATCGGGGTGTAGCGCTCGACCACCGTCAGCGCGTCGCTATGGAAGTTGCCGGCCATGTCGAACCACGTGTAGCTGTTGAAGTTCTTCAGGTCCACGACCAGAGAGTTGCCTTCGAACCGGCCGCGCGGCATGCCCATCCAGTTGGACTCCGATTCGTCGAGCGTCGCTGGCGGCTTGGCGTTGAGCGGCACCAGGCGCTTCTTGTGGCTCCACTCGTACACGAACGACGTGTACTGCGGCGTCTGGATGATCTGGAAGGGCCACCCGAGGTAGGTCATGCGAGGAATGCCAGGCAGGTAGCATTTCGCGAGCGGATCCGAATTCTTGTACGGATCCGTCTCATGCACCTTCGCGAGGTTCTGCTTGCGCTTCTCGAGCGCCTCGGGGCGGTAGGGGATTTTTCCGTCGGGCGGGTCGACGACGAACCCGCGTCCCGCGGGGACGCCTGGCCTGGCGCCGTGATCCTCGAGGTCGTACTTCGCCAGGTTCCAGGCCCGCCACACGCCCTGCAGATCGGGCTGGCCGGCCGCGGTGCGCGGCGGCGTATAGGCCGGCGCGCCGCCCTGCGCGGTGACGCGCGGCGACAGTGAAGAGGAGAAGGCCGCCACGGCGACCCCGACGATCGATACGGCCACCAGACGATTGCGCATGTCCACCCTATGTCTCCACCCTACGTCGACCTGTCGTAGACGGCTTTCTCAGTGCTGCTCTCACCGTCTTCGATACGGGATTTTTCAATCGTCAGGACGTTGCCGTTCACGCTCCAGATTTCCTTGAAGGTCACCACCGTATCGCCGGCGGGCGAGGAGAACGAGCGGCGCGTGTTGATCACCACGTTCGCCCCCTCGAACCTCGCGTCGCCCACCTCTGTGAGCCCGCGCGGGGCTTCCACGTTGACCTTGCTGCCGTCCAGTTTGTAGCTGGCGGTCAGCGGCGCCTGGCGCACGCTGGTGCTGGCGACGTTGAACTCGGTCGCCGTCTGCTTGACGACGACCTGGCTCGGGAACGCGATGTTCGGCGTGTTGCCGGCGATCCCGGGCGTGCTCTTCAGCTGGTTGAACTTCCACGTCCCGGAAAAATCCGGCTTCGCCTGCGCAAGCAGTCCCGCCTGCGCGCCCAACGCCAGGGCTACGCCCAGGACGATCATCAATTGCTTCATGGTTCGAACTCCCGCGAACAAAGGATTCGGTCGTCGCCTCGGTACGCCTCGGGACGTTACGGGTTGGCGGCCGGGACCTCGTCGCTCACGAACTCTTTCTTGGCGGCGACCAGGGTGAAGCTGCTGGCATTCACGGTCGGCGTACCGTCCTTCGCGAGGAAGCCCTTGATGATGACTTCCGCCCCGATGAAGTCTTCCTTGCGCAGGCCTTGCCTCAGCAGGTTGCTCGCCCCGGCGCTCTCGACTTCCCAGTTCACCACCAGCCCCGTCGTCGGGTTCTTCACGTCGACGTAGATGTGGGCGTGGGGATTCGACCATCCGAGCTTGCTGACGGTCCCTCTCAGCGTGACCGGCTTATTGCCGTCGTAGGTCGCGGAAAAGGAATGATGAGCGTGCACCGACAGGGTTGCTGCGAGCAGAATCCCGACCGATACCGTGGCGAACGCCAGCTTCATGCGCATAATGGCTCCTGTCTTAATGTGTCAAGCCGCGGAAGTGGCCCGATGCTAGCACCGGGGGCTCCGGGCAGCAAGTCAGCGGGTCGCCGGCGCCGTCACCAGGTGGCGCTTGAAGAACGCCATCGCCTTCGGCCACGCATCCTGCGTCGCCGCCATGTTCCTGCCGAGATCCTGACGGTAGAGGAACACGTGCGTGCCCTCCGCGTACACCTCCACCTCGAACGGCTTGCCAAGTCGCTTCATGTCAGCGGTCGCCGGCCCGATCCGCGGAGCGAGCCCGAGATCGTTGGCGCCGAAGAACGCCGACACCGGCGCCTTGATCCGCGCCATCACCGGCTCGGGCGGCGGTGCGCCGTAAAAGACGACCGACGCGTTCACGCCTTCGATTTCGGCCGCCGCTTCCCACGCCAGGCCGCCGCCCATGCAGAAGCCGGTGGCGCCGAGCTTGCCGTTGGACATCGGCAGCTTGAGCGCGTAGTCACGCGCGACGCGAATCCGGTCGAGGACCTCCGCGTGGCTGATGCGGTTGAGCGCGGCACCGGAGTCGTCGGGGAACTGGAATGAATCGTAGTTGCCGCCGTTCGGGCCGAGCCCGGAGGTCAGGTCAGGGAGCACCGCGATGAACCCCTCGTAGGCGAGCTGATCGGCGATGCCCCGAAGCCAGTTGGCGCCGCCACCCCTGGTGATCGGCTCCCCCATGTCCATCCCGGGGCCGGGCTGAAACACCAGGACGACCGGGGCCTTCGCGACGTTCTGCGGATACGAAATCCAGGTATGCAGAGTCTTGCCAGCCGCCATCGGAATGTCGACCCACTCCCCTTTACGCGGCGACTGGGCCACGGTCTTGGCCGCCATCAGGAAATTGGCGGGCAGGTCGGCCCGCTTTGCCCGCATGCCGCCGGTCTCCGGGGGCGCCGGAGCGGGGCCCGCCTGACCGGCGCGTCCCGCCTGCTGCGCGACCGGCGCCACTGGCACATCGATCTGCGCCGAGACCGCCGCGGTTGCCTGGTGCCACGCGTGGTCCGTCAGCTCGTAGGTCACGGTCCGCGGCTGCGACGACCCGGGCCGGGCGGCTGCGATGGTCGTGTCGATGCGGCCGGAATTCCCGGCGAAGGTGAAGTGCACCGCGGCGGCACGGCCATTCGAGCCAGGCATGCCGATCGCGTACTGGTTCACGGCGGCGGAGCGCCGGGCAATCATCTCGCGCTGGTCAGACAGCGCGCGAACCACGGCATCAGGGTCGGCAAACGAGCTGGTGCCGCCGCCATCAGGGCCCAGGCCGCTCAGGAGATCGGGCACCACCGCGACAAAGCCGCCGGCCGCCGCGTCGTCGCCCACGGCGCGCAGCCAGTCGCTCATGCCCTGGTTGTTGGCGGTGATGACGACGACCGGGGCGCGGTCGTCTGCCCGGTCGGGGAACACGACGAACGACCGAACCGTCGTGTCGCCCACCGGTATGTCGATCCATTGCGGATGACGGGTCCCGGCGAGTGCGGAGCTCAGCGCCGCCTTCGCGGCTTCTTCCGAGGGAAGACCCGCCCGCGTGAGCAGGTCCGCGCTGACCGTGATGTACCCGGTCCGGCTAAAGCCGGACACTACGCCGGCCGGGCTCGAGGCGGACATTACGCCTGGCTGCCCGAATACGAATCCACCGCCCGCCATGGCGGCGACAGCGGTGACGGCGACGGTGAATGCGCGCACTTTCATCTCTACCTCCCGGCGAACGAACGAAACGGAGTTTGATGTTCCGAGTTCCATGTTCCCTGTTCCAGGTTCGAAGAACCCGAACTCGAACCCGGAACTCAGAACTCAGAACTCAGAACTCAGAACTCAGAACTATTACGGCCGCGGTATCCCCGGCGCCGGCTGCGCGAACAGCGCCGCGTCAACCGGCACGTTCGGCTGAATCTCGCTCAGCTTGATCGTCATCTGCATGTAGGTCTGGCTCGCCGTCCACGTGAACGGCATCTTGACGCCGGCCACGTCGCGATAGTCGGCGTAGTTGATCTCGGTCGGTACCGGACCCACCGGCGTGTCGTTCCAGCGCACCCACCGGGCGAGCAGGCCGGACTTGCTGTCGAAATACAGGTTCACCGGCAGCAGCCCGGGATTGATCCCCTGCAGCACCTGCACGGGAACGTCGTCAATAGCGCTGCGGCCCACCTTCCACTGCGCGAAGGCCTGCTTGATGGTGGCCGGGAACGCCACCATCGCCTCGACCCTGTAGCGGTCGAGGTTGCCGCTGGTCAGCGTCTCGATTGGCACCGGGGCGTCGGGGCCGGCCCACCAGCCGTTGCGGCCGTTGAACACACGACGGCTGTCTCCATCGGCCGTGTGGACGATCCAGGTTCGCTGATTGGGCGCCTTGCCGTAGATGTCCACCGGCACTTCCTTGAACGCCGTGTCGAAGCCGGAGTAGGTGCCCTTCGCGTGAAAACTCGTCAGCCGTGCGAGCTGCGCCGGCCCGCCGAGCGCCTGCAGGTACTTGTCGATGATCGGGTCAGGGGATTCGGCGGTGGCGCCGGGAAGATTGATCACGTTTGGATCGTCGTCCGGAGGGCCGTACTGCACCGACAGGCGCGGCGCGTTGACGGGAATGGTCGCGCCACGGTGGCAGGTGTAACAGGTGACGCGCGTCTGGCCCTGGAAGAAGCCCTTGTTGACCGTGTTCATCATCGCGATCATCTGCCGCGCGCGCACGATCCGCGGCGTCGAGTCGGCAAACGCCTCGTGCTTGAACACCGCCTCGCTGGAGTGGCAATAGGTGCAGTCCTCGCCCATCGCAGAGGCGAACATCCCCATCACGTCGAAGAACGTGTCGACGGGAATCCCCTTCAGTACCCGGATGTCCTTGAACACGTTCTCGGTCATGACGGGGGCCTGCGGCGCCGCTCCCTGCTGCGCGGATACGCGCGCGGAGACGACTCCGAGCAAGCACACCATCGCCGCGCCCGTGGCCCAGAACACCGGGCGTTTCCAACCTAACTGCATGCTGTTAGCCTCCCGGACTGCCTACTGCCTACTGCCTACTACGTGATCACCGAAAGCCGCCGGCGACGCCGAAGAGATTGTTCTCCTGGCAGATGTACTCCATCAACTCCCCGGCGGGGTCCAGCGTGGCGGTGTAGGTCGTGGTAAACGGCCGCGAGTACGCGCCGGGGTCGTCGATCGTGACCTGGTTCTCGAGATGGCCGAAGTCCTTGCGCGTCCACCGCTCGATGGTGTGCAACTGCTCGGTGTGCGGGTGTCCCCGGCGGTCGAACCAGAACTTGTCGTTGAAGCCGACCGTGTCGATCACCAGCGTGTCGCCTTCCCACGTCCCGATCGAATGGCCGAACCAGGTCAGATCGGGATCCTCGGGATGCTTGCGGCCGTCCATGAAAATCTGGCGGTAGCTGTGAATGTTGGCCTCCCAGAGCACGAAGATGTGCGTGTTCCGGTACTGCACGAACCGCCAGGGATAGCCGCCCGCCTGGCGCGGAATACCCATCGGCATGCAGTGCGCGTGGGGATCGTCTTCGGGCTTCCGTGAGTCGAGCAGCTTTTTGGCCCAGGGCAGCAGGGGAATCTCGCCCGGCTTGAACTTGCCCTGCACCTCCATGTCCTGCACCGGCCCACCGCCGGTCCAGGTGCCGCCGAGATCCATCGTACCGTCCGGCAGCCTCGGCGCCGGGCCGGACAACTTCGGGTCGACGCGCCCGCGCGCCGGCGCGCCTTCCTGCGCCGCGGACCCGGTGCCGAGCGTCACGCCGACCAGCGCGCACACCCCGGCGACCAGGTAGAGCGCACGCTTCAGCGTGCGCGGACTGCGCCACCGTTGCTTCATGGCTCGATTCCCATCGTCCCCGCGAACAGCTTCTTGCCGTCCGCGGCGACCACCCCATTGGTGACCGCCATCGGCTTTCCCGACCTGGCCGCAGCTCCCGAAGCCGTCACCACGTCGCCGACGGTCAGCGTGCGCTTGCCCCAGCCCGAACGCGTCAGCGAATTCGGACTGGCGAGCTCGAAGCTCCACGAGACGACCGCCTTATCGGCGCCGACGACATCGATGAAAAACCGGGCGTGAGGGTTGGTCCACTCGATCTTGCTCACCGTGCCCTTGAGCGTCACCACTTTCTGGTCGTCGTACTCGGCCGCGGTCGAATGGTGGGCGACGGCACCCGTCTCGAAAAAGAAAACGCCGAAGCACATGACCAGCGCGCAGCCCTTCAGGCTCATCCGGGACCTCCGCTCGGAATCAGACGTTCCGAAGCGATTGAATCCTACACTCCGCTCAGATGCGGGTAAAGGGAAACTCAGGCAGGGGGGCGCGCTGCAATCCGCGCGCGCAGATCGGATTCACGCGGGGTGCCCACGAACTCCAGCGTGCCGTCAATGACGATGAACGGAGTCGAGAAGACTCCGTATTCCGCAACCCGGTCTGCCGCGTCCAGGATGTGTATCTCGCGCACGACCAGGTCCGGGTAATCGCCAGCGACCTTCTCCACGAGGGTCCGCGCCGTGCCGCAACTCGGACAGCCTTCGGGAGCGACGAAGATCTCGATCAGCACGTCATGCGCCGGCGATCACGGAAGGTTGACCAGCATTGCGTACATCAATCGCATGCCAATCAGCGTGCCGAGGCTGGTCGCCGCGACCCATGCCGCAGTCCGGTGCCACGGCGATCGCTGCTTGACGTGGTAGGCCACGACCGGCGCGACCATCATCGAGACGGTGAAGAGCGCCTCGTGGGAAATCCCGCTGTAGCCGTAAAAGATGAAAGTCCCGATGGCGATCAGCGACCAGCCGAGCGCGCGGTCGAACGCCTGCTTGTGGCGGACGACGATCTGCAGCGCATCCACGCCGCCGCGCGCGAGCATCACGATCGCCACCAGCGGCGTGGCGCGGCCGAGACCGTAGGCGGTGGCCAGCAGGATCCCTTGTCCAGGCTCACCGGCGGCGATGAACGGGACGATGCTGAGGAACACCGGATCGGGGCAGCAGAAACCGGTGTTGCCGAGCAGCAGGCCCATGACCAGGGCGTTGACGTGTTCGGAGCGGTGCCGGCGCGTCGCCGGCTGGAACCGGGGGGCGAAGGCCGGTACTGGAATGCGGACGAGGGAGAGTGTCGAGAGGCCGAAGACGTACGCCGCGACGCCACCGGTCAGGGAGAGATAGCGGGCGGCTTCCCTGAGGCCCAGCAGGTTGCCCGCCGCTGCGATCGCGACCCCCCAGAGTGTCTGCGTCACGGTGAGGCCGAGCCCGAAGAGAAGGGCGAGCACCAGTCCGCGCCCCGTGCTGCCGCGTTTGCAGAGCGGCACGATCCCGAGGACTACCGGAAAGCGGCACGGCGTCAGCAACATCGCCATGCCCCCCGCGTAGGTCAGCAGCAGCGTGGCGTTGCCGTGATTGCCGGTCAAGTAGGCGGCGATGCTCGCGGCGGACACGGCGAGCAGCCCCGCCGCCACCGCGAACGCGGCGCGCGACATCTGCCCGGCAGGCGCGACGACTGGCTGGGCGATCGAGCTCATGACGGTTCCACGCCGGTCAACTCGAGCTCCACGTCAGCGGCATCCGACGACACCACACGCCCCCGCAGGCGTACGCGCCTTCCGGCCAGGGTGCCCAGCTTTGCCGCGTCGCGCACGGCGAACGCCTGCGCGTGCCCGGCGGGGCGCAACTGGTAGCGTGCGCCGTCGCGCTGCAGCGCGCCGCGAAGCCGGAGCTCGATGACACGGAGGATCTGCCCGGTGCTGTCGACCGCCGCGCGGAGATGCGCGGGCGCCACGGTCGCCCCCGGCTTCAGGCGGATGGTCGCGGTCTGCGAGGACAGGACGACCTTCACGGCCGCGACGCCGTCCACGCGCCTGAGCGCGCGTTCGAGCCCTGCCGCACACAGGTTGCAGGTCATGCCCTCGACGGTAACCTTGACCTCTTCGACCTGAGCGCCGGCATCCGGGACAGCCACGGACAGCTCGAACGCCAGCGCGAGTGCCGTGACCAGAACCAGGGCGCGACCGGGCATGAAGTACCCCTTTAAGAAGATGGCGTCGTGAGCTGCTGCCGCCGGGTCTCGTGGTACTCCCTCAGCTGGGCATTGGCGGAGCTGATTGTACCCGCGGTTTCCGCCAGCCTGGCGAGGTCCCGTCCGGGCACCGCCGCGTACAGCTCGCCTTCCTCCACCCCGGTGTAGACACGGTTGCCGACGCAGCCGGTGCTGGCCACCATCCCGTGCCCCAACGCCGCGGGCAGCGCCATGCACGTCGGACGACCGAGCGTGTTGAGGTTCGAGGCGACACCCGCGCGCGTCGCCGCTTCCTGCAGCAGCATCACCCGCGCGGCGGGCCCCCAGAAGAGGACCACGTCGGGGTCCACGGGCGTGTCTCCAAGCGGAGCATAGACCACAGCGCCGGGTGTCCTGGGCAGCACCGGGATGCCCGGCACTTCTTCCATCCGCACGTAGCCGATGCCGGTCATGAAGCCGAGCGTATCCTCGAGCTCCCTGGCCCGTTCCGGCGGGAGCGGGATGTTGTGGGTGTAGGAACCGATCGCGCAGTTGTAGTGATCGCTCGGCACGGTGTAGAAGGTGCGTCCCTCAGACGCGAGCTTCCAGAAGGCGCAGCCCGAGGGCGACGTCCCGGAAAACGCCGTCACCCCAGGCGGAGGGGCGTCGCGGAAGGCGATCGCGATCGGGCGGCGCGTGAGTCCCAGGTCCGACGACAGCTGTGTTTCCAGTCGACGATAGTCGGTCATTTCGTTTCCTCTTCAAGTGCTCGCGCCTTCGCGAGATCCGAGGTCCACTGCACGCGGGATGCGCTCGCCGGAAATTCCTTGAGGCACCTCTGGAACACGGCCGCGGCCCTCTTTCCCTCTTTGACCTCGAGATAGTTCGCCCCCATGTTCGCCAGGATCACTTCGCGCTTGACCCGATCGGCCTTCGCTTCCCGCCGCTGCAGGGCCCTGGCGTAGTAGTCGTTGCTGGTGCGATAGAGGCTGGCGGCGCGCAGCGTCCGGCCCATCTCGACCAGCGCCTCGAAGTTGTCCTTGTTGATCGCGAGCACCCGGGTGAGGCCGTTGAAGACGCTCACGTCGTGGGGCAACGACTTGAGCAGCGCGCTGAACGGCCTGACGTCGAGAAAGCCGGAGTGCCGGAAGATCTCGCCGCCGTACGAGTCGGTGACGATCAGCATCGGCAGCGCGCCGATGTTGTACTTCTTGGCGAGATCGGTCCTGTGGTCGGCGTCGACCCGGACCAGGACGAAGGGCGCGGCCGCGGCGGCGAACTCGGCGGTCGGGTAGACGTCCTTCTCCATCACGTTGCAGGCGGCGCACCAGTCGGCCCAGAAGTCCACCAGCAGCGGCTTGTTGAACTCTTTCGCGGCAGCGGTACCCTCCTCGATCGTCTTGAACCAGCGCACCTCGGCGCTCGCCGGCGCAGCGACGATGAGACCGGCAACGGCGAGCGCGGTCAACCGTTTCACACTCCACATACGAGCTCCCATCAATCAAGCAGCGCGACGTGCCGCAGCAGCTCTTTACGAGTGTCCAGGATCGTTCGTCCCCACGAGATCGGCTCACCGGGCGTCGCGTCCCAGGTCGCGTCCGGTCCGTACAGGTAGTACGCATCCCACTGGATCGGCCCCTTGTAGTCCGAGGGCACGTGGGCCTTGAACCAGCGTCCGGTCGTTTTCGGCTGGTCCCAGAGATGCTGAACCCGGGTGTCCGGCATGATTCTCTTCGCCGCCGGAAACGCCTTCGGACTGTCACCCGGATACATCTCGTACCAGATGGCATAGACCCGGATCTTCAGGTCCGGGTACTGGTCGAGCACCTCGGTCTGCACCCAGTCGGCGCCGCCGACGCACGCGGGGCAGGTCGGCGACGTCAGCAGGATCAACCGCGGCACGCCGCGATCGCGGTTGAAGCTTTCCTTGAGGAGCTCGAACGCGGCCCGGTCGGCCGCGCCCGCGAACGTCAGGCCCAGGCAAACGAACAAGACGATGGCCACGGAGGCACGAAGACACGGAGGAATATTTGGGTTTCTCCGTGACTCCGTGACTCCGTGGCCGGTGGTCAGACGCATTTTTAGAACCCGAAGCGGACGCCGAACTGCAGGGTTCGGGGATCGCCCGCCGTGTTGCCGTTGGTCGCGATGTAGCTGCCCGCGGCGTCCGTGTATTGCATGAAGGTCGCGGGCACGGTGCCGGTGCCTGGGCCGTAGACCATCTGCGACGCGCCCAGCAGCACGTTCGAGTAGTTGAACAGGTTGAACGCTTCCATCGACAGCGACACGGTGCCCCGCGACAGGATGAAGTTCTTCTGCACGCGAAGCGTGACGTCCCTGAACCCGGCGTTGCGGAAGCTGTTCCGCTTGAACATCACGCCGTCGACGATCGGCCGATCATTCGTCTGGCCGTCGTTGTTCAGATCGGTCGTCCCGGCGCGAGCCGTAAACGGCCGCCCGGACGCGAACCTCATCGACGAGGCGACGTCAAGGCCCAGCGGCAGGCTGTAGTTGACGTTGCCAATAAATACGTGCGGCTCGTCGATGTTCGAGTAGTTGTACTCGCTGCCGATGTCGTTCACGTCGGCGTACGCAATGCCGCTGAACCCACGCTCGATGTCGTCGTACGAGTAGTTCCACGACCGCGTGTAATACAGGTCCACGGTGTAGCGGACGCGGCGGACGTTCACGGCCGCGGTCAACCCGCGGTAGAGCGAGCGGCCGGCGGCTTCTGTGACCTGCACCTTGGAGAATTTGGGGCCGAACGGCCGCACCGTAGCCGCCGACGTCGGCGTCGCCGGCGAGTTGTAGCGTCGTCGTCCGGTCGCATCCACCCAGAAGTCGCCCAGGTTCACGTCCCGCTGCCGCGCCACCTGCGTGGTCGCGGTTTGCGAATAGGTGACGTTGGCCGCGATGCCGCTGGCCACCTGCCGCTCGACGGCAAGCTGCCACTGCGCCGCGCGCGGGTTCCTGAACGCCGGGTCGAAGTAATACGGCGCGAGGTTATTGGCGCTGCCCGGTGCCCCGAACAGCTGGTACATCTGCGCGGGCGTGAACGTCGGCAGGTTGCCGAGCGGTGCGGTCGCGAGATCCACCCCAATTGTGCGGAATGCGTTGCGTAGCGCTGTCGGGTCGGTCACCGACACGGCGAACGCGCCTTCCGGATTCCCGCCGTTGAGCAGGATCGACTGCGCGAAGAAGGACATGTAGGTCGGCGCATAAAACAGACCCGTGCCGCCGCGCACGATGGTTTTCGCATTCCGGTTCACGTCCCACGCGAACCCGAGCCGCGGCGCGATCATGCGCGTGTCATCCGGGATGGAGGTCGCGCCCGGGAAGCGGTTCTGCGGCTCGGTCGCCGGCGCGTAGTCCGGATTCCACTGCGCGTCGTAGCGGAGCCCGGGCGTGAGGGTCAGCCCCGGGGCCACCCGCCAGTCATCCTGCACGTAGAAGGCGGCCTGGTTGATGGTCAGATTCACTTCCCCGTCGCCGGTGAACTGCACGTACGACGTCGGCGTGCGGCTCTCCCAATTGGCGAGACTGCTGAACGCATACGCGCCGTTGAACTGCTGGTTGTACAGCGCGTGCCCGGCGATCCGGAGGAAGTCGGCGCCGAATTTGGTCGTATGCGCCCCGGTGACGATCGAGAAATTGTCCGCGAGGTGATAGCGGTTGTCTTCCGACGCAAAGCCAACCGTGCCCCACGAGCCCGACGACGGTGGGCCGTAGATCCCGAGGTTGCCGACGGTCACCTGCGGTCCTTCGCCCTGGTAGGTGCGCGGGCGAATCTCTCGCGAGAACTGCACGCGCAGCTCGTTCACGTGGCGGTTCGACAGGACCGACGTCCACTGTGCCAGGCTCGTGTAATTCGACGACGGCTGAATCAGCTGATTTGATCGCGCGCTCGTCGTCGTCGATGCGATGCCGAGTCCCGTTTGCAGCGCGTTCGCGCCTGGAGAATTGGTGGACACCGTACGGGTGAAGTCGAAGCGGCCCAGCAGCGTGTTCGTATCCGAGAGGCGATGATCGATGCGGTTGATCACCGACCGGCCGTCGCTCACCGCCTGCAGGGCTTCTTCGGGTGCGATCGCGAGAAGCGCGCGCGCGGCGGCGGCATTGCGATCGAGGCCGGCATACACGACGTCGACGCCCTTGCTGCCTTCCTGGAGCTCGGCGGAGCTGAAAAAGAACGTGCGACCGGGCTGAATGGGACCGCCGACCGAGCCTCCAAACTGGTGGATGGAGGCCACCGGCTGCCGGCCGAACGCATCCTTCGACGCCAGGCCTCCGTCGCGGCCAAGGTAAAACGACGTCCCCCGCACCGCGTTGGTGCCCGAGCGCGTTGAGAGGGTGATCAATCCGCCCGTCGAGCGGCCGAACTCCGACGAGAACGTGTTGCGCACGACCTGGATCTCCTGGAGCGCCTCGAACCCAAATGAGGGCGCCGACGAGGAACGACTGCGGATGCCGCACGACCAGGTGCTGTTGTAGTCGCCGCCGTCGATCAGCAGGTTCGAGTAAATCCCTTTCTGCCCCGACACCGAGAAGCCGCTGCACTCGGGCTCGATCAGCGTCGTTGGCGTCTGCGTGACCATGTTCTGGATGCGCCGGCCGTTGGAGGGCAGGTTGTGGATCTGAAAGTCGGTCAGCACCGACTTCGGAGAGGACCGCCCTGGCTCGGTCGTCTCGCCGGCCACCACCAGCGTCGTCGCCGTCACGGGCCGGACGCTCATGTCGAAGTCGGCGGAGACGGCGCTGCCGAGGGTCAGGTAGACGCGCTGCGTCGCGGCCTCGAGCCCGGGCGCGTTCACCACCACCTCGTACGGGCCGAGCGGCAACTGCGTGACGGCATATCGTCCGGCGCCGTCGGTCACGGTGGTGCGCTCGTAGTTGGTGTCGGCGTTGCGGACGAGGACGGTCACGTCCGGGATGGCCGCCTTCGAGGGGTCGAGCACCTGGCCGGTGATCTGACCGCTGTTGGCGGCCGACTGCGCCTCGATGGGCGTGGTGAGCGGGCCGGCGAACAGCGCGAGCCCGAGAGCGAGACGTACAACGACACCAATAGCTGGCATGAGCGGTCCTCCGACCTCTAGAAGAACTGGAAGCCTCGGAGCGCGTCCGAGGATGTGGCTCAGAAAGCCTGAGGCTTTGGAGGAGGCGCGAGGTGAGCCAGTTCCGGCTCGAGGTGGAATCGCGAGGGATCGGCGTAGACGGCGGCCACTGCCTGCGGGACCTGCAGCGGGTCTGCGGGCCGCGACACCGCGACGCCCGCGAAGACGCTGCTGACGAACGAGGAGTCGGGCGACAGCGCGCAGTCCGATTCGTTTTCCGAACTACTGGAAGGCGCGCTCCGGGCAGTCGCAGGCTTGTGCAGCGGACAGAGGCGCTCGCATTCGGAGCCTGTTTCGGTCTGCGCAACAGGGGACGTCGAGCCCGGATCCGCGGGCGAATCGATGCAGATCACCCGCATGCCGCTGAACGGCATGACGGCGATGAGCGCCGAGAGGACGAGCGTCCGCCTGCAGGGAATACCCAAGGGCATGGGCACCTTAAGCCGGGCGATTTAGGTTGTCAAGGTCGCCCCGGGTAGAATCCTCCCCGACACCCCTGCACCGCGTGTCCTCTCTTCTGTGAAAGGCACCCTCATGCATTCGCGCCGCGTCATCCTCCGGTTCCTCGTTGTCGTCGTGGTGATCGCGTCGGCCACCCTCTATGTCGTGACGAAGGAACCCGTGCGCGGGGTCGATCTGGACTCGCGGCTGGTGGCGTCCGAGCGGATGCCCGACGCGATGATGGACAGCTGCACCTGGGACGTGGCGGCGCCGGAACGGGCGTCCCTCCAGGCGCGCGGCGGCGGCGGGCCGACGCGAGCCGCGGAGATGGGCGATCCACGCGTCGCGCAGCGGCTGCCGGTGACGACGATTCGCGACCCGTACGCCGGGTTCGCCGCCATCCGCGTGGACCCGGTGCACAACGAAGTCGTGGTGATGGACGAGTTCAAGTTCAACATCTACGTCTACGACCGCCTGGCGGTCACGCCGGCCTCCGCTGAGGCGACGACGCCGAAGCGGTTCATCGGCGGCGGCAAGACGCTGAGCCGCTACAACAGCGACGGCTACGTCGACACCAAGACCGGCGACATCTACATCGTCAACAACGACTCCGAGCCCGGGATGTTCAAATTCCCGCGGACGGCCGAGGGAAATGTCGATCCCGCCAGCGAGCTCCTGACACCCTACGGCGCGTTCGGCATGACGGTGGACGAAGAGCGCGGCGAAGTGTTCCTGACCATCCAGCATGATGGCGCCGTCCAGATCTACAAGAAGGGCGCGACCGGTGAGCAGGCCGCGATTCGCCTGATCCAGGGCAACCAGACACGCCTTGCCGACCCGCACGGCATCGCCTTCGACCCCAGGACGCGGCTGCTCTACGTCGCCAACTACGGGACCGAGCGCGACGAGGCGGCCGACACCGTGCAGCAGATGCCGAATCCGCTCAACACCGTCTCGGCCGGTAAGCCGAGACGTCCGAACTGGCCCGCCGGCAACGGCGGCATCGGCAACGACGGCCGGCGCGAGGTGATCTTCGGCACCGGCAAGTTCGGTCCCCCCTCGATCACCGTCCACGCGGCGGACGGGCACGGCAACGTCGCGCCGGTGCGCTATATCCAGGGCCCGAAGGCGCAGCTGAACTGGCCGACGGGCGTGTCGATCGACTCGGCGCGCGGCGAGGTCTACGTGTCCAACGCCGCCGGCGACTCGATCAACGTCTACAGCGCGACCGCCAGCGGCGACGTCGCGCCGATTCGCCAGATCAAAGGCCCGAAGACGCTGCTGCGCAACCCCAACGGCGTGTCGGTGGACACCGTCAACGGCGAAGTGTGGGTGGCCAACTTCGGCAACCACACGGCGACGGCCTACAAGTGGGACGCGAACGGGAACGCCGAGCCGATTCGGGTGATCCGCAGCGCCCCGCTCAATGCCCCGACGGCGCTGATCAGCAACCCGTACATGATCGCGATGGACACGCGGCGCGACGAGGTGCTGGTGCCCAACTGCGTGGCCCAGCCGCGGATTGCGGCCTACGCGGCGTCAGCCGACAGGAACGCCGTGCCGAAGCGGATCATCGAGGGACAGAACACGCTCCTGAACCGCACCGTGCATGCGATCGCCTACGACGACCTCCATGACGAGATCGTGGTGCAGTCGAACATCGGGCAGGCGATCGTCACGTATCGCGGCGGCGCGAACGGAGACGAAGCGCCGATCCGGATCATCCAGGGCGCCAGGACGCTGCTGCGGGATCCGCAGTCGCTCTTCATCGACCCGGTCAACAACGAGATCTACGTCCTGAACATGGGCACCGACGACACGCTGCTGGTGTACGACCGGATGGCGCAGGGTAACGTCGCGCCCAAGCGCGTGCTCAAGAGCCCGGCCGCGGTCGCTGGCGTGGGCGCCGCCGACCCGGTGAGCAACCTGATCTTCCTCGCCGGCCGCAACAACGGCGTCCTCGTCTACAGCCGCACGGCCGAGGGGACGACGCCGCCGCTGCGCACGCTTGGCGGCGGGCCGATCAGCGGGTTGATGCGCCCGGGAAGACTGGTCGTGCATCCGCCGACCCGGACGCTGATCGCGACCACCTCCGCCGGGCAGGGCACGCGCGACCCGGTCACCGGCAATCTCGTGCCGACCGCGTATGTGGGGGTATGGAGCCAGGACGACACCGGCGACGTGGCGCCGAAGTGGACGATCGCCAAGGGCTTTCTCTACATGCCTCGCGGCCTGACGCTCGACCCGAAGAAGAAGACGGTCATCGTCAGCGACAAGTAC